>NZ_QHHV01000260.1:0-8284 GCF_003947245.1 Actinoplanes sp. ATCC 53533
GGGACCCGTGGAAAGAGGGGACCGAACCGGCCACGCCTGGGCAGTTCCGCACGTCGCTGCCGCTGATCCCACTGCCCAGGGTGCCGGCAGGCGGGTCGGAGATCTCCTGAATCTCGTCGTCACGGCTAACCCCGCTGGACCGAAGCGCCGGCCCTGCGCCGTCTTGTGCCCCGATCGCGTCCTGGAAATGGTACCGCGTGGTACGATGCTGCCCATGACGAGGATGACTCTGCGGGAATTCCGCGACGGCGCCGGTCGAGTGCTGGAGGCGGTCGAACGTACGCACGAGCCCGTGATCATTACGAAGTACGAGCGTCCGGTCGCGGTGCTGATCGGTATCGACGAGTGGGAGGAGCTGGAGGCGTTCCGCGATCGCAAGGACTCTGCGGCGATCGCCCGTTCCCGCGCCGAGGGCCAGTTCGTGCCGCTGACTGCGGCGTTGGAGTCGCTTGGCGTGGATCCTCGCGAGGTCGAGGCGCTGTTGGCGGACCGGGCGGGCGGCGAGGCGGCGTGAAGGTTCAGGTCGACCGCGATGTGCTGGTTTGGCTGCACAAGCAGCCGCGCAACGTGTTCCTGACCGTCCTCGGCGCGGTCCTCGGCCTGGTCGCCGACTCGACCCCACAGAATTCCACCGAGATGCGTGACGGCTCCGGTCGCCGGCTGCGGGTCGGCGACTACCGGGTGATCTATCGCCTCGATGGGGATGAGTTGACCGTGCACGCGGTCGGGCACCGCAAAGACGTCTACGACAACTGAACGCTCGACTGCTTCCGCCTCCGGGCCGGGCCTGCCTCTCTGGCGTTGACGTGCCGCCCACGTCCGGTGCGGGCGAGCAGCTGCCGGTTGACGCTCGGGTCTGTCGGCGCTGCGGGATTCGGCCACGTCCACTTCGCCGCCCGGCCACCTACAACACGATCAACAAGCTCGCCCTCGGCATCGCCGACACCTACCCGCTGACCTCAGCCGCCGAACTGATGGGACGCGGCATCCCGACCGTCATCATCCCGTTCGTCAACGCCGCACTGGCCGCCCGCGCGCCCTTCCAACGCGCCATCGTTGACCTGCGCGCCGAAGGCGCCTGTGTCCTGTCCGGCCCGGACGACAACTGGGAACCCCACCCGCCTGGCACCGGCTCCGGCATGCAAGCGATGTTCCCTTGGCAGAGGGCGTTTCGGATTGCCGAGGAGGCCACCGATCGACGGATGCACCCGTAGTGACCTGGCGAGACAGACCTTGCACTGACCCGGGACCGACACCAGCCGAGGCGGCGGCAACCTCGGGTTGCCCGCCGCCTCGGGGTGGGCGCTACGGGGCGGCGAGGGCCTCCGTCGGAGACAGCCGGGACGCCCGTACGGCCGGGTAGAGTCCGGCGACCGCGCCGATTACCAGGGTTGCCGTCACGCCGCCGACCATCGCCCAGGCCGGTACGACGGTCGGCCAGTCCTGGGTGGTGGCGTAGGTCGCGGTCACGCCGATGCCGAGCAGGACCCCGCCGATGCCGCCGAGGGCGGACAGCAGCAGAGACTCGGCCAGGAACTGCAGGCGGATCTGGCCGCGGGTGGCACCTAGCGAGCGGCGCAGGCCGATCTCGGCGCGGCGTTCCAGGACGGAGATGACCATTGTGTTGGCCACGCCGACGCCGCCGACCAGCAGCGCGACCGCGCCCAGGCCGAGGAGCAGGCCGTTGAGGGTGGCGTCGGTGGCCTGTTTGGCGGCCAGGGCGTCGGATGGGCGGGAGACCTGGACCTCGTTGGGCGCCTCCGGGTTGGCGGTGGCGGCGAGCACGTTTCGTACGTCCTGAACCGCGTCCTCTTGCGTGCGGGTGTAGACGGTCGTGGGGTAGCCGTCGAAGTCGAGCAGGCTCTCCGCGGTTGGCCAGCCCACCAGGGCCGAGGTGTCCAGCTCTTCGGCCAGCGGCACCGGGTCGAGCACGCCGACCACGGTGAACCAGTGCCCGCCCAGCCAGACCTGCGCGTCGGGACCGGCGCGGCCGACGCCGAGCCGGTCGGCCGCGGTCGACCCGAGCACGACGGCCGGGTAGCGGGCGGTCGCGTCGTTGAGCCAGGCGCCGCTGGCGAGGGTGGCGCCGACGGTGGTGGGCAGGTCGGTGCGCGCGGCGCGCACGCCGATGCCGCCGGACTGGCCGGACGGGATGTGGTCGTTGCGGTAGACGCGGGCGTCGAGGTTTCCGGTCGCGCTGACCTTCTCCACGGGACCGATGCGGCCGATCATGGTGACCGCGTCGGTGGGTAGGTGCGCGTCCTCGCCGAAGAGTGACTGTCCGGGTGCGACGGTGAGCAGGTTCGTGCCGAGCGCGGCGAGTTGGCGGTCGAGGTTCTCCCGGCTGGAGGTGGAGATGCCGACCACGGCCAGCATGGCGGCGATGCCGATCGCGATGCCCAGCGCGGACAGGAAGACCCGCAGCGGGCGGGTGCGCAGCCCGGCGCCGCCGACGCGGACGACGTCGCGTGGCCGGAGCCGGGCCGGGACGAGCCGGGGCAGTGGCGCCGGTGCCGTTGTGGTCATGGCTGCCATGTCGCGGCCTCCAGCACTTTGCCGTCGCGCATCTCGATCTGCCGGGGCAGGCCGGCGGCGATGTCGCGGTCGTGCGTGATGATCACGACGGTGGTGCCGCCCGCGTGCAGATCGCCCAGCAGTGCCATCACCGACGCGCCGGATGCGGAGTCGAGGTTTCCGGTGGGCTCGTCGGTGAGCAGCAGCGGTGGGTCGCCGATGACCGCGCGGGCGATGGCGACGCGCTGGCGTTCGCCGCCGGAGAGTTCGTGCGGTTCGTGGTCGAGTCGGTGGCCGAGGCCGACCCGATGCAGCGCGCCGGCGGCGCGCCGGCGTCGTTCGGCGAGTCCGACGCCGGCGTAGAGCAGCCCGTCGGCCACGTTGTCCAGCGCCGGTACCCCGGCGGCGAGGTGGAACTGCTGGAACACGAAGCCGATCGTCCGGGACCGCAGGGCGGACAGCTCACGATCGGTCAGCGCGGCTACGTCGTACCCGTTGATCCGGACGGTCCCCGACGACGGCCGGTCGAGCGTGCCGATCAGATGCAGCATCGTGGATTTTCCGGACCCGGAGGGTCCGACGATGCCGACGAGCTCGCCCCGGTCGATGGTCAGCGACACGCCGCTCAGCGCGGCCACCCCGCCGGGGTAGATCTTCGAGACGGCGTCCAGTTCGACGATCATCTGGGCACCCCGACGACGAGTCCGTCGGTCACGCCGGTGCCGGAGACCTCGACCTTGTTGCCGGCGAACATGCCGGTCTTGACGGCCACGTAGCGGGTGGTGGAGCCGTCGACGGCCTGCAGGCCGTAGCCGCCCTCGGCGAGCGCGACGAGCGCGTTGACCGGCACGGCGAGCACGTCGCGGCGCTGCTCGGCCTGGAGGATGACGTCGACGGGTGCCTCGTCGAGGGTGCCGAGCTTCTTCTGGTCGGCCACGGTGACGGTCACGTCGATCGTGGTGGTCTGCTGGTTGTCCGTGCCGGTGGTGGTGGCCACCGTGCCGACGCTGGTGACGGTGCCCTTGACCGGGGTGCCGTCGGGCAGCTCGACCGTCGCGGCGATGCCCTTCTTCGCCAGTTCCTGCTTGTCCACGTCGAGGTGGACGGTGACGGTGCGGGTGGTGCCGGAGTAGCTGAGCACCGGCCCGTTCGCCGTGTCGCCCAGCGCGAGCTGGAGGGCGGTGACCCGGATCCGGCCGGTGGCCACGACGACCTGCGCGGGTGCGACCGTGCCGGTTTCGGACAGGCCCAGGTCGTCCTGCCAGTCGCGGACCGCGTCGGCGGTGGCGGAGGTGTACTCGTCGTCGACGGTGAAGCCGTCGTATCCGAGGGCGGACAGGTTTCGCTCCACCAGCTTGACGTCGGCGCCCTCCGCGCCGGGCTCAAGGGTGCGGTACAGCGGCGCCGAGCCGTAGAGCAGTACGACCGGGTCGCTGTCCGCTTTGTACACCGGCCGGCCGCGGCTGACGGTGCTGCCCTCGGCCGGCAGCCAGGTCACCGTCGCGTTCGTGCCGCCGCGGGCCTTCACCACGGTGGTGTCGCCGTAGCCGAGGGTGCCGTCGACGGTCTCGGTCTGGGTCAGCGTCGTCTTGGCGACGGTCGCCGTCGCGGGCGGCAGGTCGGCGCGGGCGGTGGCGGGCGTGTCACCGTCGCCGAAGCCGACCGCGGCGACCGTGCCGGCCACGACCACGAGGGCCGCGCCGCACACGCCGGCCGCCGTTCGCACCCGTCGGCGGTCGCGCCGGCCGGCGGGCTTACCGGGGTCGGCCGGCGGGGCCAGGTCCTCGGTGCGGGCCGTCGTGGTGGTCACGAGTTCCCTCCCCGCAGGAAGGTGAGCTTGTCCTGGCATGCCTCCATCGCCTTGGAGAACGCGGGATCGTTCTGGTCGAACGCTCCGCCGTCACCCATGCCGAAGCCGCCGCCGTTGGGGTCCGGGTCCGGCATGTCCACCCCGTTGTCGCGCATGCACTGCGCGAACTTCCGCAGCTGCTCCTGCTGGGCGGCGTCCAGCTGCGGGCGCTGGCCGCCGTTCGGGGCCAGCTCGCGGCAGGCCTCCTGGGCCTGCCGGACCTTCTGCTGATCGAGGTCGGCGTCGCGGAACTGGCTCATGTCGAACTGGCCGTCCGCGCCGGGGTCGGGAAACTCCGGTACCCCGTTCTCCCGCATGCAGGCGGCGAACTTGCGTCCCTGCTCGGGGTCGGCGGCGGCGCTGGCACTCGCCGCCGGGGTCGCCCCGCCGGCGCTCACGCTGGCCACCTCGTTCTTCGCCGTGTCGTCGCCGCCACACCCGGCCAGGACCGCCATGGCGAGCGCCAGCGCCGGGCCGGCGAATACGAGCCGCAACCGATGTCGTCGCATCGACAGATCTCCTCTGCTTCAGAACCGTGCGACTTTCCAGCCGCGTCCAGAACTGAACCGTGCCGGGGATAACCACGGCGTAACCGCAGGTGTTTACGCCGGCGTTAGCCCTCGATGAGTGACCATGGTGGGTGTGCGCATCCTGGTAGCGGAGGACGAACGGATCCTGGCCGACGCCGTCGCCGAGTGGCTTCGCCGCGAGACCTTCGCCGTCGACGTGGTGTACGACGGCGACGCCGCGCTGGAACGGCTCGGCCTCAACGAGTACGACGTCGTGCTGCTCGACCGTGACCTGCCCGTGGTGCACGGCGACGAGATCTGCCGGGCGATCGTCGACTCCGGCACGCCGGCCCGGGTGTTGATGCTGACGGCGGCGGCCGCCGTCCGGGACCGGGTCGCCGGGCTTTCGCTGGGAGCCGACGACTACCTGACCAAGCCGTTCGCGTTCGCCGAGCTGTCGGCCCGGGTCCACGCGCTCATGCGCCGCTCCCGCCCGGCCGCGCCGCCGGTGCTGGCGCGCGCCGGCGTCCGGCTCGACCCGGCCCGCCGCGAGGTCTCCCGCGACGGGCGACCCGTGGCCCTGGCCAACAAGGAGTTCGCCGTGCTGGCCGAGCTGCTGCGCGCCGCGGGCAACGTCGTCTCCGCCGAGCACCTGCTCGAACACGTGTGGGACGAGAACATCGACCCGTTCACCAACGTCGTCCGGGTCACCGTGATGAAGCTGCGGCGCAAGCTGGGCGAGCCTCAGGTGGTCCAGACCGTTCCGGGAGTGGGGTATCGCGTCGTATGAGCAGCTGGACGATCCGGGTACGGCTCACCGTGCTCTACGGCGGCCTGTTCTTCGTCGCCGGGGCGCTGCTGCTCGCCGTCACCTACCTGCTGGTGGAGCAGAGCCTCGACCGGCGGGTGGACGCCAACCCCGACCTCGCCGCGTCGTTCACCGAAGGCACGGCACCGTGGGGCCTGAACAGCGACCAGTTCGCCGACACGATCCGGCAGTTCCGCGCCGAGCAGCTGCGGTTCCGCGAGGAGACCATGAACTCGCTGCTCAAACAGGGCGGCATCGCGCTGCTCGGGGTGGGCGGCGCCGCCGCCGGGCTGGGCTGGCTGGTGGCCGGCCGGGCGCTGCAACCCCTGCACCGGATCACCGAGACCGCCCAGCGGATCGCCGGCGCCGACGGCGTCGGCCGCGGGCTGCACGAACGAATCGCCCTGCCCGGCCCGCGCGACGAGGTGAAGAAGCTGGCCGACACGTTCGACCTGATGGTCGAACGGCTGGACCGGTCCTTCGACGGTCAGCGCCGGTTCGTCGCCAACGCCTCCCACGAACTGCGCACCCCGCTCGCCCTCAACCGCGCGCTGGTCGAGCTGGCCGTGACCAGGCAGGGCGCCACCACCGAGACCCAGCAACTCGGCGAATCGCTGCTGGCCGTCAACGACCGCCACGAACGGCTCATCGACGGCCTGCTCATGCTCGCCGACGCCGAGAACGCGATCACCGAGCGAGCACCGGTCGATCTGGCCGACGTCGCCGGACACGTCCTCGACCAGAGCGCCGCGCCGGCCCTGGAGACCCGGCGCGACCTGCGGCCGGCCGCCACGACCGGCGACCCGATCCTGCTGGAACGGCTCACCCAGAACCTCGTGGAGAACGCGATCCGCCACAACGTGCCCGACGGTTGGGTCGCCGTCTCCACCACCACGACGGCCGGCTGCGCGGTTCTCTCCGTCGCCAACACCGGCCCGGTCGTGCCCGCGTACGAGATCGAGACCCTGTTCCAGCCGTTCCGCCGGCTGCACCGCGACCGGATCGACGGAGGCCGCGGATTCGGTCTCGGGCTCTCCATCGTCCGTGCGGTGGCCCGCGCGCACGGCGGCGACGCCCAGGCGCAGCCTCGCCCGGGCGGCGGCCTGACCGTGACCGTCACCCTTCCCAGCGCATCCGCACTCTCGCCGGTATAACCAGCGCCGGGAATAGTTCGCTCCCGGCGCTGGTTATGTCCGCCGAAGGTGACCGATGTCACGGCTCAGCTTGC
This sequence comes from Actinoplanes sp. ATCC 53533, assembly GCF_003947245.1. NCBI lineage: Bacteria > Bacillati > Actinomycetota > Actinomycetes > Micromonosporales > Micromonosporaceae > Actinoplanes > Actinoplanes sp. ATCC 53533. The sequence goes on from NZ_QHHV01000260.1 coordinate 6,909, forward strand.
CCGCATTTGGGACGATGCTTGTGGCGGCGGCCCGGGCACGCTACCTTTATCGCAGTCGGGACCCGGACGCAGGCGGCGCTGCCGCTCCCGGGAATCCCCAATCGGCCGAGTTTCAGACACCGGCCCCATCAGTTTACTTCCGGCGTATGGGCTGTCGTCGATTTTCCGCAGCCTTGCCGACGCGTATCCGCGTACCTCAGATGAGGAGTACCAATGACCGACACCGACGTTCGCTCAAGCGAACGCCGCACCACCAATGCCCGTCGCCGCCCGGTCGGCGGCGGGCCCCGCAACCGCCCGGCCGAGACCGGGCCCGGCGCCCCCAGCGCCGACGTCGCGATCGACGGCCTGCTCGACATCGTCGACGACAAGGCCTGGCTGCGCGCCGACGGCTACCTGCCCGGTCCCGACGACATCGCGGTGTCGTCGGCCCAGGTGCGCAGCCACGGGCTGCGCCGCGGCGACCACGTCACCGGCATCGCGCACGTCCCCAGCGGCCGCAAGCAGGCCACGCTCGACGTCGCCACCGTCAACGGCGAAGACCCGCAACTGGCCTTCCGCCGCCCCGACTTCTACAAGCTGACCCCGCTCTATCCGCAGGAGCGGCTGCGCCTCGAGACCGAGTCGCGCATCCTCACCACCCGGGTCATCGACCTGGTCATGCCCATCGGCAAGGGGCAGCGCGCGCTGATCGTGTCGCCGCCCAAGGCCGGCAAGACGATGGTGCTGCAGGCGATCGCCAACGCCATCACGCAGAACAATCCCGAGGCGCACCTGATGGTCGTGCTCGTGGACGAGCGGCCCGAAGAGGTCACCGACATGCAGCGCTCGGTCAAGGGCGAGGTCATCGCGGCCACCTTCGACCGGCCGCCGACGGATCACACCGCGCTGGCGGAGCTCGCCATCGAGCGGGCGAAGCGGCTGGTGGAGGCCGGCCACGACGTGGTCGTGCTGCTGGACTCGATCACCCGGCTGGGCCGGTCGTACAACCTGGCCGCGCCGGGCCGGGGCCGGACGATGTCCGGTGGTCTCGACTCCACCGCGCTGTATCCGCCGAAGCGGTTCCTCGGCGCCGCCCGCAACATCGAGAACGGCGGCTCGCTGACCATCATCGCGACCGCCCTGGTCGACACCGGCTCCGCGATGGACACCGTCATCTTCGAGGAGTTCAAGAGCACCGGCAACGCCGAGCTCAAGCTGGACCGGTCGCTGGCCGAGTCCCGGCTCTTCCCGGCGATCGACGTCACCGGTTCGGGCACCCGGCACGACGAGACGCTGGTGGCGCCGACCGAGCTTGCCCTGATGCACCAACTCCGCCGGGCGCTCACCGGTCAGGACCGCAAGCAGAGCCTGCAGCAGCTGCTCGAGCACCTCAA
>NZ_QHHV01000261.1:0-12078 GCF_003947245.1 Actinoplanes sp. ATCC 53533
CGATTCGCCCGACGCCGTGGGTCCACAAGGGAAAGATCAAGATCCGCCAGGTCACCACCCTCGGGCTCTCGTTCGACCACCGCATCATCGACGGCGAGTTGGGCTCGAAGTTCCTGCGCGACATCGGCGGCTTCCTCGCGGACCCGGAGGCGGCACTGCTCTCCTGGACCTGAGTTTCGTCGGCAAGCGGATTTCTCAACCTTCGATCCTTAGGCAGGTAAGCGGGATCACCATCCGATTCGTTGGCGGGTTGTGTTCCGGCGCGGTTAAATAGAACCAGCGCCGGAACACGGCACCGCAGACGAGGCCAGCATTGGCCCAGGGGAGTGAGCACCGCAATGAGCACCATCGAGCGCATCCGCAACCGCCGCATCGCCAAGCGTGACGCCCGCGCGATCGAACGCGCGTTGCAGTCGGCGCCGACGCAGTCCATGCGGAACGAGATCGCCATCTTCAGCCAGCAGCGGTCGTTCTGATCACCTTTTGATCAGCGCCGCATCCAACGGCCCGCCCGGTCCTCCGGGCGGGCCGTTGTCGCTCTAATCAGGGCAATTGCCCACCAAACACCGCCCGTCCTCGTGATTTCCGACCCACCACCAAGCGCCGGACGGCGTACACCGGGATTTCTTCCGTCCCCAACGCCCGGTACGGTTGGCGACGGTCACCTGCCCGGCTCGGCCGGCCGGGCGGTTCAAAGACCGGGCGACGCTCAGCTCTGCAGGGTCGGCCGCATGCCCGACTGCGCGAAGCGCAGGTGCAAAGCCGGCACGGCCGACAGTCATGGAGGAGGCGCGTATGACGTCCGAGGGCCAGTACGCCGGTCACCAGCCGGGGGCCACGTCGGGCAGCGGAGCCGACCAGTTCGGCACCGACGGCTTCCCGCCGGACGCCTTCCCGCCGGACTCCGACGGTCAGCAGACCGCCGACCGAGCACCGTCGTACCCGCACGCGCAGGAGTCCTTCCCGAGCGCGTATGCCCCACCGCCGCAGGCCACGCCCAACGGCGGCTCGCCGTTCGTGGTGCCCGCGGTCCCGCCGGCCGGGCAGACACCGGGCTCTGCCATGCCCGGCTCCCCTGCCCCGGCCGCCCAGCAGCCCGGCTTCCCGCCGCCCAGCTTCCCGGCGCCCGGATCCCAGCCCGGCTATGCGGCCTCCGGATCTCAGCAGCCCGGATCGCAGCCTGACTTCCCGGCACCTGCTTTCCCGCCGCCTGGATCCCAGCAGCCGGGGTCTCCGCTGCCTGGATCTCAGGCCGGCTTCGCACCATCTGGATCTCAGCCTGACTTCGCGCGGCCCGGATCCCCTTCCGGTTTCCCCCCGCCTGAATCCCAACCCGGCTTCGCACCATCCGGGTCCCAGCCTGACTTCGCGCGGCCCGGGTCTCCATCTGGTTTCCCCCCGCCTGAATCCCAACCCGGCTTCACGCCATCCGGGTCCCAGCCTGACTTCGCGCGGCCCGGATCCCCTTCCGGTTTCCCCCCGCCTGAATCCCAGCCCGGCTCCACACTGCCCGGGTCTCCGCAGCCTGGCTTCCAGCCCAGCTTCCCGCCTTCCGGATCGCAGCAGCCTGGATCGCAGCCCGGCTTCCCGCTCTCTGGCTCGCAGCAGCCCGGATCGCAGCCCGGCTTCCCGCTCTCCGGCTCGCAGGCGACTGGCTCGCCGGCTTCCGGTCCGCAGTCGCCAAGCGGCCCGCCGCCCGGTCCCGCCTTCGGTCCCGGCGCGGCCAAGTTCTCGTCGGCGTCGAGCGGCTCCGCGCGCGTGCCCGAGCCCGGCGCCCTGCCCCAGCGCCCGTTGACCGCGGCCCGCGGCAGCGCTGTGCCCGAATCGCCGCCGTCCGCCTGGGCTCCCCAGTCGTCGGCCCAGCCGGCCGCGGCAGCCGAGGAAAGCCCGTTCGGCCGCCCGGTCGAGCCGCACCCCTACCGCAGCGGCGCCGGCGACCAGCTGCCTCAGCGCTCGCCCGGCATCGCGGGTGGTCCGCTGGACGGACCGGTCGGCGAGTTCAACGGCTTCACCCCGACCCGTCAGCCCGCCTCGGGTAGCGGCCCGGACAGCGCGCGCAGTGCCGACAGCCGCTCCTCCTTCGGCGCACCGGCAGACCAGCCGCCGTTCGGCGCTGCGTCCGGTCCGGCTGAGCGGTCGGCGTTCGCACCTCCGCCCCGGGAGCCCTTCGGCGGTTCCCCGTCCGGCGAGGTCTTCGGCTCCGCACGCCCCGACGACCAGCAGCCCGCCGACCGTCCTCCGGGCGTGTCCGCGTTCGGTGACCAGCGCGTCCGGGTGCCCGGCGCGACGCTGACCGGCCTGCCGGACGGATCGCCCAGCGGCCCGGACAGCCGCGCCTTCCCCGCCGGCAGCGGCCTTCCGGCCCGCGGTGGCAGCGAGGGTGGCGGCATCCCGACACGCGGCGCCAGCGAAAGCGGCGGCTTCCCGACGCGCGGCGCCGGCAACGGGAGCTTCCCGGTCCGCGGCGCCGGTGCCCGCAGCGGAGACAGCTTCGCCAGCGGTGGCGCGGAAAGTAACGCTTCCCCCTCCCGGAACGACGCCGGCAACGGCGCATTCCCGGCCCAGGGCGCACCCGACAACGGCGGGTTCACCGCTCGCGGCGACGCCAGCGGCGGCGGCTTCGTGACCAGCGGCGCAGCCGACAACGGCGCGGCCGACAACGGCGCGGCCGGCAACGGCGCGGCCGGCAACGGCGCCTTCAGCGACGCCAACGGCAACGGCCTCCCGGACAGCAATGCATTCTCGCCTCGCAGCGGCGCCGACAGCGGCGCATTCCCCGCCCGCAGCGGTGCCGACAGCGGCGCATTCTCGGTTCGCAGCGACGCCGATGGCAGCGCCTTCCCCGCCCGCGGCGCAGCAGACAGCAGCGCCTTCACGTCTCGCACCGACTCGGACAGCGGCGCATTCCCCGCCCGTAGCAGTGCCGACAGTGGCGCCTTCCCCGCCCGGGGCGGTGCCGACGCGAGCGGCGGGTTCGGCGCCCGCGGTCCCGCCGAGAGCGACCCCTTCTCCGCCCGCAGTGGTGGCTTCCCCGCGGGTGGGGAAGCCGCTCGCCATGAGGTCGACCACGACGGCTTCCCCGGCGGAGGCATCCCCGACAGCAACCCGTTCCGAGACGGCTCGTTCCGTCGCGAGGCGGCCGACGGCAGCTTGGCCGCGCCCGGGACCGTGCCGGGCGCTTCGGACGGCGATCGTGGCCAGTCCGGCCCGGGACGGCCGGTCTCGGGTCAGCCCGACGGCCTGCCCGCGCGACGCGGCTTCGGTGAGCACCCGGCGGAGGGTGGCGAGCAGTCGTCGCCGTTCGCCCGGTACGACGCCGAACAGCCGTCGGACGGCCCCGGTGCCAGCAGCTACGCCCAGCGGGTGCCCGGCGCCTCGTTCGCGTCCGCCGGCCCGCCCGAGGGCGGTGGCAGCGGCTACGCCCAGCGGGTGCCTGGCGCCTCGTTCGGCGCCAGCGGTTCACCCGTGGTGGCCGAGCATCGCAGCGCGGCCGCCGTGCCGCAGCCACGTGATCCTGCCGACCGCCCCGCGTCCGGCGAGCCGCCGGTGGCCGCCGAGCGCCCGGGACCGGCCAAGGGCACCGCACGTCCGGTGACGGCCAGCGCCTCCGTACCGGTGGCGAGCCGGGTGGCCCCGCCCTCGGACGTCGAGGAGGTGCCTCCGGCCGCGGCCGCGAGCCCGCAGCCGCGCGTCTACGGTCGTCCCGCTCCGGTCGAGGAACCCGCCTCGCAGTCGCAGTACCAGGACGAAGTGCAGCCGGCCGGCGGCGCGTTCGGCGCGGCACCCACCTCGGGTGCCCGCAGCGCCGCGGGCACCTACGGCCAGCCGGCGGAGAGCCCCTACGGGCGCCCGGCCGACGACGCCTACGGCAATCCTGATGGCACCTACGGGCGACCCTCGGACCCGCCCTTCGCCCCGTCCCCGTTCGGGGATGGCGCAGACGAGCGGTCCCGCTTCGCCGGGGGCATGGACGACCCGGAGCGCGGCGGCCCGTCGTCGGAGCACGGCAGCCGGCCCGGTTCGTTCGATGGCGGCGCACCGTCCGGTGGCTTCGGCACCGCACCGTCCTCCGGCCTCCCCGAGGCAGCACCGACGTCCGGCGCTTTCGACCCCGCACCAGGGTCCGGCGCTTTCGATGCGCCACCGGGGTCCGGCGGCTTCGACGCTGCACCGGCCGCCGGCCCGTTCGGCGCGGCACCGGCGTCCGGATCCTTCGGCACGGCGCCCACGTCGGGCGGCCGGGTCTCCGGGCGGGCCTCGGCCAGCGCGCGGGTCACCCCGCCGGGCGGTCAGCCGTTCGCGCCGGCCTCGCCCGCACCCGGGCAGCCGTTCGCGCCGGCCTCGCCCGCACCCGGGCAGCCGTTCGCGCCGGCCTCACCCGCACCCGGGCAGCCGTTCGCCCCGGCCTCACCCCCGCCCGGGCCGGCTTCGGACGGCCGGAATTCCCAGTTCGCCGAGTTCACCACGGACATCGCCGGCCGCGGCCGGCCCGGTCAGCCGGATCAGCCGGGCCCTGTGCCGGGCAACCCGGCCGCCCGGACGATGCCGCCGGACCAGTACAGCGAGAACACGACGGACGTGTCGGGCCGCGGTCAGGGCTCGGAGCAGCCGTATGTGCCCGCACCGGCGCTGCCGGCGATGTACGCCGCCCCGCCGCTGGAGAACGGCTTCCCGCCGGCCCAGGCGCCGGAGGCCACCCAGCCGTTCGGCGAGCGGCCGCGGCTGGGCGGCGTCTTCCCCGGGCCGGCCAGCCGTGCCACGGTGACCCCGCCCGGCCCGGAGCAGACCGCGTCCTGGCCCAGTCGTCCGGAGGCGGACGCCGAGCAGAGCAAATTCGACTCGTTCAAGCCGGAGTCCCCGGAGATCGTTCCCACCGCGGTGGCCAAGCCGGAGACGCCGCACGTGCGGATGCTGCCGGTGATCCTCGGTGTCATCCTCGGCGCGGGCCTGATCGTGGGCCTCACCCTGGGTGTCACGTGGCTGATCGCCCGGGGTTCGCACGACGGCGACACCGGCACCAACAGCAGCTTCTCGGTCAAAGCCGGCGACTGCGTCAAGCGCAACGGCAACGAGGCGGTCACCGCGAGCTGCACTGACGCGGGTTCGTTCGAGGTCACCGCGATCGTCGACACCAAGGACAAGTGCCCGGACGTGAACCAGCCGTACGTGGTCAACCCGACCAGCGACGGCCGCAGTCAGGTGCTCTGCCTCAAGCCTCGCAGCTGACCATGTGACCTACGCGTAGCGCGGGCACCCCGGACCTGGGGTGACCCGCGCTTCGGGCACGATGGAATCATGCAACCTCGCGTGCGGGCGCCCGAGCTGACGGGGCGCGGCTGGCTGAACACCGGTGGCCGCTCCCTTACCCTGTCCGACCTGCGGGGCAAGGCGGTAATTCTCGACTTCTGGACCTTCTGCTGCATCAACTGTCTGCACGTCCTGGACGAGTTGCGGCCGCTTGAGGAGAAGTACGGCGACGCCCTCGTCATCATCGGGGTGCACTCGCCGAAGTTCGAGCATGAGCGGGATCCGGCGGCCCTCGCCGCGGCCGTCGAACGCTACGGCGTGCATCATCCCGTCCTCGACGACGCCGACATGCGGATGTGGCAGCAGTACGCCGCCAAGGCCTGGCCCACCCTCTCGGTGATCGACCCCGAGGGCTACGTCGTCGCCTCGATGGCCGGCGAGGGCCACGCCGAGGGCCTGATGCGCCTGCTGGACGAGCTGATCGCCGACCACGAAGCCAAGGGCACGCTGCACCGCGGCGACGGCCCGTACGTGCCACCGGCGGCCCCCGACACCCTGCTCCGTTTCCCGGGCAAGGCCATCGAGCTGTCCAACGGCAACCTGCTCGTCTCCGACTCGGCCCGGCATTCGCTGGTGGAGCTCACCGCCGACGGCGAGTCGCTGGTGCGCCGGTTCGGCACGGGTGAGCGCGGACGCGCGGACGGCCCGGCCGAGGTCGCGAGCTTCTCCGAGCCGCAGGGGCTCTGCCTGCTTCCCGAGGGCACCGCCTACTACGACGTGGTCGTCGCCGACACGGTCAACCACCTGCTGCGCGGGCTGCGACTGGCCACCGGCGAGGTCGTCACCGTCGCCGGCACCGGCCGGCCCTGGCGGTCGGCCGCCGACGACGGCGAGTCGCTCTCCTCGCCCTGGGATGTGGCCTGGTTCTCCGGCCAGGTGATCGTCGCGATGGCCGGCATCCACCAGCTCTGGTGGTTCGACCCGGCCACCGGGGGCACCGGCGTCTACGCGGGCACCACCGTCGAGTCCCTGCGCGACGGCAAGCTGCCCGACGTGTGGATGGCCCAGCCGTCGGGCCTGTCCGCGGCCGGCGACCGGCTCTGGATCGCGGACAGCGAGACCTCGGCGCTGCGCTGGGTCGAGGCGGGTGAGCTACACACCGCCGTCGGCCAGGGCCTGTTCGACTTCGGCCACGTGGACGGCCCGGCGCCGGAGGCCCTGCTGCAGCACCCGCTGGGGGTCTGTGCGCTGCCGGACGGCTCGGTGCTGATCGCGGACACCTACAACGGCGCCGTCCGGCGATTCGATCCGTCCGGTGGCGAGGTGTCGACCGTGGATTCCGGGCTGGCCGAGCCGAGCGACATCCTGCTCACCCGGGCCGGCGCGGTGTTCGTGGTCGAGTCCGGCGCGCACCGGCTGGTCCGGCTGGCGCCCGGCGCGGTCCGGACGGTCGCCGGTGAGCGGCACCGCACCGAGCGCCCGCCGTCGCCGCTGGCGCCGGGCGAGGTGCGGCTGGACGTGGTCTTCACCCCCGCCCCGGGTCAGAAACTGGACTCCTCGTTCGGCCCGTCGACCCGCCTGGTGGTCTCCGCGTCGCCGCCGGAACTGCTGTTGGAGGGCGAGGGCACGACCACCGACCTGTCCCGCCGGCTGGTGCTGAACCCTGCCGTGCCCCGGGGCATCCTGCAGGTGGTGGCGCAGGCCGCGACCTGCGACGCGGACGTGGAGCACGCCGCCTGCCACCTGACCCGGCAGGACTGGGGCGTGCCGGTGCTGGTCGAGCCGGGCGCGCCGAGCCGCCTTCCGCTGATTCTGCGCGGTTTGGATGGCTGAGCCCACCCGCGGCGGAAAACCCATGCAAGTTCGTCGCATGAGATCTCCGTCAACATTACTTGCCAGTAACCTACGGTGCCGTAACCTAGAGCCGTGACGACCGAAGCCCCGTTCCAGATGAAGCCTGCCGACATCGGCAAGCCGCGTTTGCGCGGCCGGCTGCACCAGTACGCGTTCTTCGTCGCGCTGGTCTGCGGCATCGTGCTCTGCTCGATCGCCGCGACCCGCCCCGGCCTCGCGCCCTTTCTGAGCACCCTGATCTACAGCATCACCGTGTGCGGCCTCTTCGGCATCAGCGCGCTCTACCACCGGCGCACCTGGGGCGAACGCGGCTACCAGATCATGCGGCGCATGGACCACTCGATGATCTTCATCTTCATCGCGGGCACCTACACGCCGTTCTGCGTCCTGCTGCTGGAGCGGGACAAGGCGACGCTGATGCTGAGCCTGATCTGGATCGGCGCGCTGGGCGGGGTGGCCCTCAAGAGCATCTGGCCACACCTGCCGCGCTGGGTGGGCGCGCCGCTCTACCTCGCCCTGGGCTGGGGCGCGGTGGCGATCCTGCCGGACATCCTGAACAACGGCGGGGTGACCGACCTGGTGCTGCTGGCCACCGGAGGCCTGATCTACAGCGTCGGCGCGGTCTTCTATGCCATGCGCCGGCCGAACCCGTGGCCGACCGTCTTCGGCCACCACGAGTTCTTCCACGCCTGCACCCTGGTCGCGGCGCTCTGCCACCACATCGCGATCTACTTCGCGCTCTACGCCTGAGTGTCAGTCTCGTGAGTCGTAGGCGATCCGGGCCTCGACGACGTCCGTGATGTGCTTCTCCGCCCATTCCTGCAGCGCGTCGACCAGGCCCAGCAGGCTGCGCCCGAGCGAGGTCAACGCGTAGTCGACCCGGGGCGGGACCACCGGGTAGACCGTCCGGGTGACCAGGCCGTCGCGTTCGAGGGCCCGCAGCGTCTGGGTCAGCATCTTGGGGCTGATGCCGGGGATGCGGTGCGCCAACTCGGTGTAGCGCAGCGGGCGGTCGGCCAACAGGGCCACGGTCAGCACACTCCAGGTGTCGCCGATGCGGTCCAGCAGCTGCCGGCTTGGGCAGTCTTTCGCGTACACGGTCGCTTCCACCATGACACTATCTCTCAGGTAAGTACCGCACTTCAAGGTGCTCTCTATCTCATGGGAAGTAACCCGCTACCTGCGCCGTTGTGCGGAAGGACGGTCAACCGGCCGTCGCTCAGGCTTGTTGAGGAGTTCGCATGACCATCGTCGTCACCGGCGCCACCGGTCCCTTCGGCCGCCACGCGGTCGAGACACTGCTCTCGCGCGGCGTGCCCGCCGACCAGATCGTCGCGGTCGGCCGCAGCATCGAGAAGATCCAGGACCTCGCCGACCGCGGCGTGACGGTGCAGTACGCGTCGTACGACGAGCCCGAGTCGCTGCGCAAGGCCTTCGCGGGCGCGGACAAGCTGCTCCTCGTCTCCGGCAGCGAGCCGGGCAAGCGCATCCCTCAGCACCAGAACGCCATCGACGCGGCCAAGGACGCCGGCGTCAGCCGGATCGTCTACACGAGCGCGCCGAACGCCGACTCGTCCGGCATGATCCTGGCCTCCGAGCACCTCGCCACCGAGCAGGCCCTGGCCGCGTCCGGCGTCCCGTCGGTGATCCTGCGCAACGGCTGGTACCTGGAGAACTACGACCTGCGGGGCGCCCTGGAGCACGGCATGTTCGGTGCCTCCGGCGACGGCAAGCTCAGCCTGGTCACCCGGGCCGACCTGGCCGAGGCGGCGGCCGCGGCCGTCGTCGCGGAAAGCCACGACAAGCAGGTGTACGAGCTCGGCGGCGAGGGCGTCACCATGGCCGAGTTCGCCGCCGAGGTATCCCGCCAGTCCGGCCGCGAGGTCACCTACACCAACATGCCGCAGGACGAGTACACCAAGTTCCTGGTCGGCGTCGGCCTGCCGGAGGGCTTCGCCGCCATCCTGGCCGACTCGGATCACTGCGCGGCCTCCGGCGCCCTCTACACCGGCACCGAGGACCTGGCGCAGCTTCTGGGCCGCCCGGCCACCCCGCTCGCCGACGCGATCCGCGCCCGGCTCGCCTGACACCGGACACGACGAGGGAGTGCCACCGCTGCCGGTGACACTCCCTCGTCTGCTGTCAGGCGCCGTACGGCGGCGGGGGCGGGGGCTGGCGACGGGTGGTCTCGCGGTACTCCTGCACCACCTGACCGTCGCGGTACGCCGGGTCGTCGGTCACGACCGGCCGCTCGCGCTGTACGACCACGGGGCGGCGCCGGCTGTTCCAGTACCAGATGGTGACGACGAGACCGACAAGCCCCGCCAGCATCAGCACGTAGCCGACGATGTTGATGTCCAGTCCGCTGATGTCCGCGTTGACGGCGAACGCCAGGATCGCTCCCAGCGCGAGTAGGAAAATGCTTCCGCCGATGCCCATATTGGCCTCCCAGGCTCGTGGCTGCCGCACCGAGCCGCGGCAATACGTCGATGGGTGTGTCTACCCCGGCGGGGGATTCCTCAATCAGGCAAGCTGAACACATGACTGTGCGGACCCTCGTGCTGCTACGGCACGCCAAGGCCGAGACCCCCGGTGAGCTGCCCGACTTCGAGCGCCGGCTCACCGAAAAGGGTGACGCCGACGCCGACGCGGCCGGTTCCTGGCTGGCCGACGAGCGGCTTCGGCCGAACCTCGTGCTCTGCTCCTCGGCGCGCCGGACGCGGCAGACCTGGCAGGGCGTCTCGGTGGCCCTGAGGCAGGCGGACCCGGATGCGCTCAGCCCCGAGGTGCACTACGAGCGCGGCCTCTACGACGGCGGGCGCACGGAGGTCATCGACCTGTTACGGGCCGTACCGGAGTCGGTGCGCACAGTGCTGATCATCGGGCACAACCCCACGATGTCCGATGTGTCCATCCTGCTGCGCCCGTACGACGGGGAGGGCGAGCCGGCCGCCCTGAGGACCGCCGGGATGGCCGTGCACCGGGCCGAGGGCCCCTGGTCGCTGACCGAGCCGTTCTCGATGCCGCTAGTGACCGAACACACTGCCCGCGGATAGCCGGAAGCCGGCGGACATCATTGTCCGCCGGCTTCGGCCTTTCAGCAGAGCGTGAAGCTCAGAACGCCTCTTCGGGCAGGTCCATCACGTCGAGGGTGGTGTTCTCGATGATCCGGCGGTCCGAGCCGATGCGGGGCAGCACCTCGCGGGCGAAGAACCGGGCCGCGGCGATCTTGCCCTCGTAGAAGGTCTTGTCGGCCGCGCTGACCTCGGTGCCCAGCGCCTTGAGGGAAGCCTCGGCCCCCCGCAGCAGCAGCCAGGAGACGACGACGTCACCCAGGGCGAGCAGCACCCGGCGGGAGGTGAGCCCGACCTTGTACAGCTCGCGGGTGTCGCCGCCCTGCGCGGCCTGCAGCCAGCCCATCTCGATGCTGAGGATGGTCTGCAGCTCGCCGAGCGCCTTGCCGAGCGACGCGCGCTCGACCTTGAGCTGGCCGTTGCCGGCCTCGGTCTCGATGAACTCCTGCATCTCGGTGGCGAGCGCCGCGAGCGCCTGACCCTGGTCCTTCACGATCTTGCGGAAGATCAGGTCGAGGCTCTGGATCGCGGTCGTGCCCTCGTACAGGGTGTCGATCTTGGCGTCCCGGACGTACTGCTCCAGCGGGTAGTCCTGCAGGAAGCCGGAGCCGCCGAAGGTCTGCAGCGACTCGTGGCCGAGCAGCTCGTACGCCCGCTCCGAGCCGACGCCCTTGACCAGCGGCAACAGCAGGTCGTTGATCCGGCTGGCGATCTCGGCCGCCGCGGTGTCACCCGCGGCCTGCGCGATCGCGACCTTGTCCTGCCAGGTCGCCGTGTAGATGACCAGCGAGCGCAGGCCCTCCGAGTACGCCTTCTGCAGCATCAGCGAGCGGCGTACGTCGGGGTGGTGGGTGATCGTGACGCGCGGTGCGGCCTTGTTCGTGTTCTGCACCAGGTCGGCGCCCTGGACGCGGTTCTTCGCGTACTCCAGCGCGTTCAGGTAGCCGGTGGACAGGGTGGCGATCGCCTTCGTGCCGACCATCATCCGGGCGTACTCGATGATCATGAACATCTGCCGGATGCCCTGGTGCACGTCGCCGAGCAGCCAGCCCTGTGCGGGCGTGCCGTTCTCGCCGAAGGTCATCTCGCAGGTGTTGGAGACCTTGAGGCCCATCTTGTGCTCGACGTTCGTGGCGTAGACACCGTTGCGCGCGCCGAGCTCGCCGGTCTCGCCGTCGAAGTGGTACTTCGGCACGATGAACAGCGACAGGCCCTTGGTGCCCGGACCGCCCACACCCTCGACGCCGACCGGGCGGGCCAGCACGTAGTGGATGATGTTGTCGCTCAGGTCGTGCTCACCCGAGGTGATGAAGCGCTTGACGCCCTCGATGTGCCACGAGCCGTCGGGCTGCTGGATCGCCCGCGTGCGGCCGGCACCGACGTCGGAGCCGGCGTCGGGCTCGGTGAGCACCATCGTCGAGCCCCACTGCTTGTCGACGAAGAGCCGCGCCCACCTCTTCTGCTCCTCGGTGCCCTCGACCTGCACGACGTGCGCGAAGGACGGACCGGAGGAATACATCCAGACCGGGGCGTTGGATCCCAGGATCTGCTCGGCGATCGCCCACCACAGCGCCCGCGGGGCGAGCGTGCCGCCGAGGGATTCCGGCAGGTCAAGGCGCCAGAACTCGGACGCCATGAACGCCGCGTACGACTTCTTGAAGGCCTCGGGCAGATCCGCGGTGTTGGTCACCGGGTCGAAACGCGGCGGATTACGGTCGGCCTCGGTGTAGCTGGCCGCGAGGTCCTCGCGAGCCAGGCGGTTGACCTCCGCGAGCACGTCGCGTGCGGTCTCGGCATCGATGCCGTCGAACGGCGCCTGGCCGAAAGCACGATCCGCCCCGAAGACCTCGAAGAGGTTGAACTCGAGGTCACGCAGGTTGCTCTTGTAGTGACTCATGTTGTT
>NZ_QHHV01000262.1:0-6122 GCF_003947245.1 Actinoplanes sp. ATCC 53533
GGCCTCGTTCAGCGCGGCGGTGGGCTCGTCCAGGATGAGCAGCTTGACGTCCTTGGCGAACGCCTTGGCGATCTCCACCAGCTGCTGCTTGCCGACGCCGATGTCCTTGATCAGGGTGTCCGGGTTCTCCCGGAGCCCGACCCGGGCCAGCAGCTCGCGGGCCTGGCGCTGGGCGGACTTCCAGTCGATCGCGCCGCGCTTGCGGGGCTCGTTGCCGAGGAAGATGTTCTCGGTGATCGAGAGCTCCGGGATGAGCGCGAGCTCCTGGTGGATGATCACGATGCCCGCGTGCTCGCTGGCCCGGATGTCGGAGAAGCGGGTCGCCGCACCCTGGTAAACGATGTCACCGTCGTACGTGCCGTACGGGTAGACCCCGCTGAGGACCTTCATCAGGGTGGATTTGCCGGCACCGTTCTCGCCGCAGATGGCGTGGATCTCGCCCGCGCGCACCACCAGGTTGACGTCGGAGAGGGCCTTGACCCCGGGGAACTCCTTGGTGATGGAACGCATCTCCAGGAGGATCGGCGCGTCGCTCATCGGTCGCACCACCTCGCCAACGTCATGGATGCCTCCAGAGGGATCTGGCTGTCACATGGTTTTGTTGCCGAAGGCAACCTATTCAGAGCGGAAGATGATTCGCAAGTTTCTAGATCGCGGAACAGGTAACAATCCTGCAATAAACAGCCAGCCGGGGCATGCGCCGCATGCCCCGGCTGTCGTTCGGTCCGGCTCCGTTCAGACGCGCTCAGAGGCGCTCAGCCGCTGATCAGACGCTGACCGGCTCCCGCTCGGGCTCGCTCGCGAGCTCCTCGCGCAGCCGCTCGCCCTCGATGTCGACGTTCGGCAGCGCCCGGTTCAGCCAGCCCGGCAGCCACCAGGCGGACCGGCCGAGCAGCGAGATCACGGCCGGCACGATCGTCATCCGGACCACGAAGGCGTCGATCGCGACCCCGATGGCCAGCGCGAAGCCCATGGACTTGATGACCGGGTCGTCCAGCAGGATGAAGCCCGCGAAGACCGACGTCATGATCAGCGCGGCCGCGGTGACCACCCGGGCGCCGTGCCCCATGCCGCTGACGGTGGCCTCCTGCGGGCCGGCGCCGTGCACGAAGTCCTCGCGCATCCGCGACACCAGGAACACCTCGTAGTCCATCGCGAGCCCGAAGAGGATGCCGATCAGCAGAATGGGCAGGAAACTGATCAGCGGGCCGGGGGTGTCCAGGCCGATCAGCCCGCTCAGGTGCCCCTCCTGGAACACCAGCACCGTGATGCCGAAGGTGGCGCCGACGGTGAGCAGGAAGCCGAGCGCGGCCTTGAGCGGCACCAGGATCGACCGGAACACCAGCATCAGCAGCAGCACCGACAGGCCGACCACCAGCAGCAGGTAGACCGGCATGGCGTCGGAGAGCTTCTCGGACACGTCGATGCCCACGGCCGTCTGCCCGGTCAGGGAGACGTCCGCGTCGCGAACCCCGGCCACCCGGTCGCGTACCTCGTGCACCAGGTCCTCGGTGGCCGCGTCGGTCGGGCCGGTCTGCGGCAGGACGCCGAGCAGGGCGGTCCGCTTGTCCTGGCTGAGGTTGGGCGGGGTCACCGCGAGCAGGCCGGGTGTGCCCTGCAGAAGCTGGGTGACCTGCTGCACGGCCGCGGTGGTCCGCTCCGGCGAGTCGGCGGAGACCACCAGGGCCAGGCGCCCGTTGAAGCCGGGGCCGAACCCGGCGGTGATCAGGTCGGCCGCCTCCCGGGCCGGCGTACCGGCCGGGCTCGCGCTCGCATCGGGCAGCGCGACCCGCATGTCCGCGGCCGGCAGCGCCAGCGCGCCCAGGCCGAGAACACCGACCAGGATCACCGGTACGCGCAACCGCGTCACCAACCGCGCCCACCGGAAACCGAAGCCCTCCTTGGTAGCAGCGCCCGAGGCCGCCCGCGAGCCGCCCGCAGCTCTGCTTCCCGATAGGAAGCGGGAGGCGGAGTCCGCAGCTTTGCTTCCCGATGGGAAACGGGAGGCAGAGTCCGCAGCTTTGCTTCCCGATGGGAAACGGGAGGCAGAGTCCGCAGCTTTGCTTCCCGGTAGGAAGCGGGAAGCAGAGCGCTGTGGCTCGCCGGCGCGCAGCCGGCGCGGCAGCACCCGTTCCCCGGCGAAACCGAGCAGGGCGGGCAGCAGCGTGATGGCGACCAGCACCGCGACGGCGACCGTGGCCGCCGCGGCCAGGCCCATCACGGTCAGGAACGGAATGTCCACGACGGCCAGGCCGGCCAGCGCGATGACCACGGTGATGCCGGCGAACACGACCGCCGAACCCGCCGTGCCGACCGCGCGGGCGACCGCCTCCTGCGGAGCCAGGCCCTCGACCAGGTTCTGCCGGTGCCGGGAGGTGATGAACAGCGAGTAGTCGATGCCGACCGCCAGGCCGAGCATCAGCGCCAGCACCGGCGCGGTGCTGGTCAGCGAGACGACGCTGCTCAGCGCGAACAGGCCGGCCATCCCGGCGCCGACACCGATCAGCGCGTTGAGCATGGTCATGCCCGCGGCCACCAGCGAGCCGAACGTGACGACCAGCACCACCAGGGCGATGACGACGCCGATACCCTCGGTGCCGCCGACCTCGGGCTCGGAGTTCATCACCTCGCCGCCGTGCTCGACGCGGAGCCCGGCGGCCTCGGCGGCGGCGCCGCTCTCCTGATAGGCCGTGCGCTGCTCCTCGGTCACCTCGTCGGCGCTCTCGGCGAACTGCACCTGGACCAGCGCGTAGCGGCCGTCCCGGGAGAGCGCCTGGACCGCGTACGGGTCGACGGCGCCGACCACGCCGGGCAACGTGGACGCCTCCTTGACCAGGCTCTCGACCGCCGGCTTGAGCGCCGGGCCGGCCAGCGTCTGGCCCGCGGGAGCGGCGACCACGATGGTGCCGGTGGTGCCGCTGGCCTCGGGGAACTCCGTCCGCAGGGCGTCGATCGCGCGCTGCGACTCGGTGCCCGGCATGGTGAAGTTGCTCGACGTCGGGCCCATGAAGGCCAGCGCGCTGCCGCCCAGCGCCGCGAGCAGCACCAGCCAGAGGGCGATCACGAGTTTGCGGCGCCGGAACGAGGCCCGGCCGAGCCGGTACAAGAGGGTTGCCATGTCAGTCCTTCATCGGGGGTGTGAGCAGGGCACGCTTCGCCACGGCGGCGAGGGCGGAGCGCAGTACGGCGTCATCGGGCTTGCCGATGGCCACGGAGGAGATGCCGGCGAGCAGGACCTCGGCGGCGATCTGGTCGGCGGGATCGGTCGCACCGGCCGCGAAGGCGGCGCAGAGGTTGTCGATCAAGGGCTTGAGCTCAGCGAAGGGCGGCGAGCACAAAACGTCCTGAGAGCCGTAGTAGATGATTCCGGCCTCCCGGCGATACCGCAGCACCAGGTCCACGAAGCCGTCGATCGCGGCCTCGCGCACGGCCATGCCCTCGAGGGTGGCCAGCCGGGCATCCAGGTCGGCCAGCTCGGCCGCGGCCGGCGCGATGAGGGCGGCGAGGATCGCCTCCTTGGTGGTGAAGTGGTAGAGCAGGGTCGCCTTGGAGCAGCCCACCCCGGCGGCGATGTCCTGCAGGGAGGTGCCCTTGAAGCCGGCTCGCGAGAAGAGCTCGGCGGCGACGGCGATGATCTCGTCTCGCGTCTTGGTCCGGACCATGGCGACAGCATGCCTGACCGATCGGTCAGAAGCTGGCCGATCGGTCAGGAAGTGACCCAGCTAACGCGCAGCCGAGATCGCGCGGCCGAGATCTGGTCATCCGGGATCGGGTCATCCGGGATCGGGGGCCAGATCAGCAGAGCCGGGATCGCGCAGCCAGGATCGCGGAACCGGGATCGCGCAGCCGGGATCGCGCAGCCAGGATCGGGCGGCCAGATCAGCGGAGCCGGGGCCGGGCGGCCGGGGTCGGGCGGCCGGGGTCGGGCGGCCGGGGTCAGTCGCGCAACTGGAGCAGGATGCGGGTGAGGTCTGCTCGGTCCGCCGCGCTCAGGTCCGCGAAGAACCGCTCGGTCGCCGCCTTGCGGGCCGCCCGGATCCCGTCACCGGCCAGCCGGCCCTCCGTCGTCAGGTCGACCAGCGTCGCGCGACGGTCGGCCGGGTCCGGCGCGCGGGCGGCCAGGCCGCGGTTCTGCAGGTCGTCGACGACCTCGGTGGCCGAGCGCGGGGCTATCCGCAGGTGCTCGGCGAGCGCGCCGGGGCGCATCGGGCCGTGCCGCAGCAGCACCGCCAGCGCCCGGCCGTGCGACGGCGAGACGTGCAGCGGCTCCAGGGCCTCCTTGTTGAGGTGCCGCAGCCGGCGGGCGACGGCCCAGAACAGCTCGGAGAGGTTGTCGGCGGCGGTGTCTTCCACGGGAATACGGTACCAGCGGTTGCGGTTGTTCCCTCATGATGAGGCAACCTCACTAAATCCCGTACCGGAAGAAGGTCGTGCTCTTGGAAACCGCCCCCGTCGGAGGCGGCCGTCCCGGCCGCACCCCCACCCTCACCGCCGCCGACAAGAAGCAGGCCAAAGAGGTCTCGCTGCGCCGGATCGGCCGGCTCTTCAGCGCACACCGGCTGCAGCTCGGCGTGGTCATCGCGATCATCGTGGCCTCGTCCGTGATCGCCATGGCCGCGCCCTTCCTGCTGCGCGAGGTCATCGACCGCGCGCTGCCGGAGCAGGACGTCACGCTGCTGGTCTGGCTCGTCGCCGGCATGGTCGCCGTCGCCGCCGTGACCTCGGTGCTCGGCGTCGTGCAGACCTGGCTCTCCACCACCGTCGGCCAGCAGGTCATGCACCGGCTGCGCGTCGACGTCTTCACCCACCTGCACCGCCAGTCCGTCGCGTTCTTCACCCGCACCCGGACCGGCGAGGTGCAGTCGCGCATCACCAACGACATCGGCGGCATGCAGTCGGTGGTCACCTCCACCGCCACGTCCGTCGCCTCGAATCTGACCACCGCCGTCGCCACCGCCGTCGCCATGGCAGCCCTGTCCTGGCAGCTCTCCCTCGTCTCACTGGTGGTCCTGCCGCCGGCGATCCTGCTGACCCGCCGGGTCGCGCGGATGCGCAGGGAGATCACCGCGCGGCGGCAGCGGGAACTCGCCGACCTCAACGTGACCATCGAGGAAGGCCTGTCGATCAGCGGCGTGCAGCTGAGCAAGACCATGGGCACCGGCGCCGCGCTGGTCGGGCGCTTCACCGCCTCCTCGACCCGGCTCATCGATCTGGAGCTGCGCTCGGAGCTGGCCGGGCGCTGGCGGATGGCCGCGATGAGCATCATCTTCGCTGCCATCCCCGCGGTCATCTACCTCAGCGCCGGACTGCCGCCGACCGCCGGCACGCTGAGCATCGGCACCCTGGTCGCCTTCACCACGCTGCAGGCCGGGCTCTTCCGGCCGCTGATGGGCCTGCTCGGCGTCGGCGTCTCGCTGACCAGCTCGCTCGCCCTGTTCGCCCGCATCTTCGAATACCTGGACCTGCCGGTGGAGGTCGACGACCCCGCCGAGCCGGTCGAGGTGCCCAGCCCGGTCCGCGGCCACCTGCGCCTGGACGACGTCACCTTCGCCTACCCGGGCAGCGCGACCGCCACGGTCGCGGGCATCAGCCTGGACGTCCCGGCCGGCACGTCGCTGGCCCTGGTGGGCGAGACCGGCTCGGGCAAGAGCACCCTCGCCGCGCTGATCGCGCGGCTCTACGACCCGGCCGCCGGCCGGATCACCATCGACGGCATCGACCTGCGCGACCTGCGCCTGGCCGACCTGGCGAGCATCGTCGGGGTGGTCAGCCAGGAGACCTACCTGCTGCACACCACCGTGCGGGAGAACCTGCGGTACGCCCGCCCGGACGCCACCGACGCCCAGATCGAGCAGGCCGCCCGGGCCGCACAGATCCACGACCTGATCGCCGGCCTGCCCGACGGCTACGACACGGTCGTCGGCTCCCGCGGGCACCGCTTCTCCGGCGGCGAGAAGCAGCGCATCGCCATCGCGCGGACCCTGCTGCGCGACCCCCGGATCCTGGTCCTGGACGAGGCCACCAGCGCCCTGGACACCTCGACCGAGCGGGCCGTGCAGCGCGCCTTCGACGAGCTGGCCCGCGGGCGGACCACGGTGACGATCGCGCACCGGCTGTCGACC
>NZ_QHHV01000263.1:0-10882 GCF_003947245.1 Actinoplanes sp. ATCC 53533
GAGGTCGACCGCAGCCTCAAGCAACTGCGCTACTACGGGATGGAGAAGGTCTACTACGTCGTGCGCTCACCGGGCCACAACTCCCGGCTCGACGAGGTCCAGGCCGAGATCCTGCGGCGCAAGCTGGGCCGCCTCGACGACTACATCGCCGGGCGAAACGCCGTCGCCCGACGATACGAGGAACGCCTCGGCGACCTCGCCCGGCCGGGCGGGCTCCAGCTGCCGGCCACCAATTCCGGCAACACCCACGTCTTCTACGTGTACGTGGTCCGCCATCCTCGCCGCGATCACATCATCGAGGCACTCAAGGACCACGACATCGCCCTGAACATCAGCTACCCGTGGCCGGTGCACACGATGAGCGGCTTCGCCGACCTCGGCTACGCGCCGGGCTCCCTGCCGGTCACCGAGGAACTCGCCGGCGAGATCTTCTCCCTGCCGATGTACCCGTCCCTGCCCGAGGCCGAGCAGGACCGCGTCATCGACGCTCTGCGCGCTGTCCTGGGAACGTTGTGACCGCCGCGATCGCCCTGCGCCAGCGCGCCGACGATGCCCTGCCGTACCGGCTGCGGCGCTCGGCAGCGCAGACTGTCGAGGGTCACATGATCCGGACCGCTGACTTCCTGCCGTGGCTCGCCGACCGGGCCCGCGCGCACCGATTCAAGGTCGACCGGGTCGCGTTCGACGAGCTCGACGGCTGGTCGTTCGCGTCGGGAACGGGCAACCTGGTGCACCGCACGGGCCGGTTCTTCAGCGTCGAAGGGTTGTCCGTCGCCCTCAGCGAGGGCCCGATCCGCAGCTGGGAGCAGCCGATCATCCGTCAGCCGGAGGTCGGCATTCTGGGTATCCTCGCAAAGGAGTTCGACGGCGTCCTGCACTTCCTGCTCCAGGCCAAGATGGAGCCGGGCAACCCCAATCAGCTGCAACTCTCGCCCACCGTGCAGGCCACCCGCAGCAACTACACGGGGGCACACGGCGGCGCCGGAGTGCGGTATCTGGAGCATTTCACCGGACCGGGGCGCGGCCGGGTGCTCATCGACGTGCTCCAGTCGGAGCACGGCTCCTGGTTCTACCGCAAGTCCAACCGCAACATGCTGGTCGAGGCGACCGGCGACGTCGTGCCGCACGAGGACTTCCGCTGGCTCACGCTGGGCCAGATCGGCGAGTTGCTGCGTCTGAACAACGTGGTGAACATGGACTCCCGGACGGTCATCGCCTGTCTGCCTATGGTCACCTCGGAGTCGGGGGCGCTGCACAGCGATGCGGAGCTGCAGTCCTGGTTCACCGTCGAGCGGTCCCGGTGGAGCAATACGATCGAGCGCAGACCGCTGGCCGGGATCGCGGGCTGGGAGCGCGACGCGCTGTCCATACACCGGTCCGACAGCCGCTTCTTCCGGGTGGTCGCCGTCTCCGTCGAGGCGGGCAACCGGGAGGTGCCGAGCTGGTCGCAGCCGCTGATCGAACCGACGGGGAGGGGCGTCATCGCGTTTCTGGTCCGTGACATCGGCGGCGTACCGCATCTGCTGGTCCAGGCGAAGCCGGAGGCCGGCTTCCTGGACACCGTCGAGCTGGCCCCGACGGTGCAGTGCGACCCCGCCAACTGGCTGCACCTGCCCGCGGAGGATCGTCCACCCTTTCTGGACCTCGTGCTGGCGGCCCCACCCGAGCGGATCCGCTACGAGGCCCTGCACTCCGAGGAGGGCGGCCGCTTCCTCAATGCGGAGAACCGCACTCTGCTCGTCGACGTCACCGGGGACGAGGTCGCGCTGCAGCCGCCGGCCGGCTTCCAATGGGCGACCACGGGCCAGCTCGGCGCCCTGGCCGGTCACGGTCACTACCTCAACGTCCAGGCCCGCACGCTGCTGTCCTGTGTGAACGCCGGCGCTGTCGGGCTGTCGCCGCGCTGACACATGTCCAGCCGCTCAATGCGGTCGGTTGGACGCGCTCAACGCCGGTCCCACCGCCCTGAGACATCCACTCCGCAGGACATCGGAGAGAAAATGCGTGTGTTGTTCTGGTCGTGTGGACCACGCGGAGATCTCGAACCGCTGGTGGCATTGGCGGTGCGGTTGCGGGCTCTCGGTGTGGAGGTGCGAATGTGCGCGCCATCGAACTTCGTGGAGCGGCTGACGGAGGTCGGTGTGCCGCTCGTACTGGCCGACCGGTCGATGCTCGAAGGGGCACGCGAGCCGGGACGGGCGCCTGAGCCTGAACTCGCGGCCGCGCGGCTCGCCGAGCGGTTCGACAAGGTCCCGGCGGTGGCGCGGGGATGCGATGCGGTAGTGGCGAGCGGTTTGCCGTCCGGCGCGACCGCCGTCCGGTCGGTGGCCGAGAAGTTGGGCATCCGGTACTTCTACACCGTTTCGTCTCCGTTCCTGCTGCCCTCGCCGACGCAGCGGGCCTTGTACAACCAGGGCGCGGACAGGATGTTCGGCGGCGCGCTCAACGAGCAGCGAGCCTTGATCGGCCTGCCGCCGGTGGAGAACGTCTACGACTATTGCTGCACCGATCGGCCCTGGTTGGCTGCGGACCAGATCCTGGCTCCGCGGCGGCCGGGCATCGACGGCGTGCGGACCGGTGCGTGGATCCTGCCCGACGAACGGCCTCTCCCGGCCGAGTTGGAGGCGTTCCTGCGCGCCGGTCCACCGCCGGTGTACGTGGGTTTCGGCAGCGGACCCGCTCCCGCTGATGTGACAAGGGTGGCCGTCGAGGCGATCCGGGCCCAGGGGCGCCGGGTTGTCCTTTCCCGAGGGTGGGCCGGCCTGGCCTTGCCCGATGACCGGGACGACTGCCTCGCCGTCGGTGAGGTGAACCTTCAGGAGCTGTTCGGCCGGGTGGCCGCCGCCGTCCACCACGGCGGTACGGGGACGACACACGTGGCCGCCCTGGCCGGCGTCCCCCAGATCGTGGTGCCTCAGATAGCGGATCAGCCGCGCTACGCCGACCGGGTGGCCGAGCTGGGCATCGGTGCGGCAATCGACGGTCCGGCCCTCACCTTCGGCTCCCTGTCCGCCGCGCTCGCCACGGTCTTGGCCCCGGACACCCACACGCGAGCGGCCGCCCTGGCCGGCACGATCCGTACCGACGGGACAACCGTGGCCGCGCGACTGCTGTTCGACGCGGTCAGCCGGGAGAAGCCGGCTGTCTCCGTGTGAGAGCCAGTCGCGGGTCAGAAGTGTTCGCTCGAACCTACTCGTGGACATCGACCCCCTTCAGCATGATGGAGGTCGATGGCGTCATGAATCCTGTGATAGGGGTGCTTTTGTGTCAGTAGTGATGCAGTTCGGCGGGGAACCCCATCGAGGAAGTGATGACCCCGATCCCTGGCAGACCACGGTCCGCCCGGGAACGGTGCGCAGAGTGCTCAGATACTTTCGCCCGCACATCGGTAAAGTGGTGCTCTTCGCCGTCGTCGCCTCGTTGGATTCGCTCATCGTGGTCGCCATTCCGTTGTTGCTGATGAAACTCGTCGACGACGGCATTCTCAAGAACGATCTCGAGCTTGTGACCGAGATGGCCGTCCTGGCCGCCGGGCTCGCTGTGGCGGGCGCGTTGTTGCAGCTGCTGTCGGCCTACATCTCCGGGCGGATCGGGGAGGGGGTCACCTACGACCTCCGGATCCAGTCACTCGACCACGTCCGGCGGATGCCGGTCGCATTCTTCACCCGTACCCAGACCGGGGTGCTGGTGGGCCGGCTGCACACGGAACTGATCATGGCTCAGCAGGAGTTCGGCTTCCTGCTGATGGCGACCACGAGTGCGCTCACGGTGCTGCTGGTGCTGGCCGAGATGTTCTACCTCTCGTGGTTCGTCGCCATCGTCACGCTGGTGGTGATTCCGGTGTTCATCGTGCCTTGGATCTACGTGGGGCGCGCGATACAGCGGCGCACCGGACGGCAGATGGAGGCGAATACCGGCCTCAGTGGACTCCTCCAGGAGCGGTTCAACGTGCAGGGGGCGATGCTCTCCAAACTCTTCGGCCGTCCGGACGAGGAGATGGCCGAGTACGTCGGCCGTGCCGACCGGATCCGCCAGATCGGGGTGAGCCTTGCCGTGTGGGGCCGGCTTGCCTTCGTCATGATGGGGTTGATGGCCTCACTCGCGACGGCGCTCGTCTACGGGGTCGGCGGCGGGCTCGTGCTCGACGGGGCGATCGCGCTCGGGGCGCTCGTCGCCATCGCCACCCTGCTCGGGCGGCTGTTCGGACCGATCGTCCAGTTGTCCGGGCTGCAGGAAACCGCGCAGACCGTCGTGGTGAGCTTCTCCCGGGCCTTCGAGCTGCTCGATCTCAAGCCGCTGATCCAGGAACGCCCCGACGCGATCGCGCTCGCGAAGAACGTGGCGCCGGACATCGAGTTCGATAACGTGTCGTTCCGCTATCCCACCGCGGACGAGGTCTCGCTGCCGTCGTTGGAGTACCTACGGGCCGCACGGGATCGCGCGGAGGTGATGCGGGATGTCCTGCGCGGCGTGAGCCTGCGTGTGCCTTCCGGAAGCCTCACCGCGCTCGTTGGCCCGTCCGGCGCGGGGAAGAGCACGATCACCCACCTGGTGTCTCGGCTGTACGACCCGACCTCCGGGACCGTTCGCGTCGGCGGACACGATCTGCGGGACCTCACCTTCGACTCGCTCCGCGAAACGGTAGGGGTGGTCAGCCAGGACACCTACCTCTTCCACGACACGATCCGGCAAAACCTCCTCTACGCTCGCCCCACCGCCACCGAGGAGGAGCTGATCGAGGCCTGTAAAGCGGCCCAGATCTGGGATCTGATCGAATCTCTTCCGGGCGGGTTCGACACCGTCACGGGCGATCGCGGCTACCGCATGTCGGGCGGGGAGAAGCAACGACTGGCCATCGCCCGGCTGCTGCTGAAGGCACCCACGGTCGTCGTGCTCGACGAGGCCACCGCTCATCTGGACTCCGAGTCGGAGGCTGCCATCCAGCGGGCACTCAAGACCGCCCTGCACAACCGCACCTCGCTGGTGATCGCCCACCGGTTGTCCACGATCCGCGAGGCCGACCAGATTCTCGTGATCGACGACGGAGGGGTTCGGGAGCGAGGGACGCACGAGGAGTTGCTCGCCAAGGGCGGTCTCTACGCGGTGCTCTACCACACGCAGTTCGCCGGGCCGGAAGGCAACGGAGCCACGCCCGAAAGCAACGGCGCAGGGCCGGCGAGCAATGAGACCGGGATCTACGACGATGAGCCTGAGCCGGTGCACTACGTGGTTCGTGGCGGAGGCGGATGACGATGAGATCCGCACCGCTGACCACACCGAGATGATGCAACCCGCGGCGCCGGCCCGGAACGGGTCAGCCGTCGCCGGAGAGCTCCGGCCCCGGCCGGAGCGGGAGAGGACACCACAATGACCAATCCGTTCGACAACGAAGACGGTTCCTTCCTCGTGCTCGTCAACGACGAGGGCCAGCACTCGCTCTGGCCCGCCTTCGCGGAGGTGCCGGCCGGCTGGACCCGTGTCCACGGCGAGGCCAGCCGTCAGGAGTGCCTGACCTACGTCGAGGAAAACTGGACGGACCTCCGGCCGAAGAGCCTCATCGAGCAGGTCGGCGCGTAAGTGATGCTGTCCAGCCGGCCAATGCGGACGGTTGGACGGGCTCGACGGTCGTGCGGCCGGCCGGACCATCCAAGTCGCGTATGCCGGTGGGATGAGCGAAAGGATCTGTGGCGTGTTCGAGGAGCTCAACGTCGGCCTGGCCTCGGAGCTGCACCAGCGAGACCGGTTCGACCCGGTGCCACAGCTCCGCTCCCTGATGGCCGAAGACCCTTTGACGATTCTGGGCGCCGAGGACGCCCCCGATGGCCGAACCGCTTGGCTCGCCACCGGGTACGACGAGGTCCGGCGGGTGCTCGGCGGGAGTGAGTTCAGTTCCCGGCTGCTCTACGGCGGGACCGCGGCCGGCTTGGCCTGGCCCGGCTTCCTGACCCATTACGATCCGCCAGAGCACACGCGACTGCGCAGGATGGTCGCGCCCGCTTTCGCCGTCCGGCGGATGCAGAAGTTCCAGCCGCAGGTCGAGCTGATCGTCGAGGACAGCCTCGACGAAATCGAGGCCCTCGGCGGACCGGTGGACTTCGTCCCGCGCTTCGGATGGTCGGTGGCGACGACGGCGACCTGCGACTTCCTCGGCATCCCCCGTGACGATCAGGCGGATCTGGCACGCTGCCTCCACGCCAGCCGAACGGAACGGTCGGATAAGCGGCGTGTCGCGGCGGGAAACAAGTTCATGACCTACATGAGCAAGACCACGGCTCGCACCCGCCGCGATCCCGGTGACGACATGTTCGGTGTCGTGGTGCGCGAGTACGGCGACGAGATCAGCGACGCGGAACTGACCGGGGTGGCCGCGTTTGTCATGGGCGCGGGGGCCGACCAGGTAGCCCGCTTCCTCGCGGCGGGCGCCTGGCTGATGGCCGAGAACCCCGGGCAGTTCGCCCTGCTCCGGGATGAGCCGGAGACCGTACCGAACTGGCTGGACGAGATGGTTCGATACCTCACCACGGACGAGAAGACCCATCCGCGTGTCGCACTGGAGGATGTGCGCATCGGTGATCACCTCATCAGGGCCGGCGATGCCGTCACGTGCTCCTTGCTGGCGGCGAACCGCCGGGACTTCCCAGCTCCGGCGGATCGATTCGACATGACGCGGGAACGACCGGAGCACGTCGCGTTCGGGCACGGCATTCATCACTGCCTCGGCAGGTCCATGGCCGAGCTGGTGTTCCGGACGGCGATTCCGGCGCTGGCGCGCCGCTTTCCCACGCTGAGGCTGGCCGAGCCGGACCGCAAGATCAAATTGGGGCCGCCGCCGTTCGACGTGGAAGCCCTGCTGCTCGACTGGTAGCGCCGGAAGCATAGGAGAACCGATGACACTTCCTCTGCCGCATCAGCGGGTCTGGCTCGATCCGGTGCCGGAGCTCGATGAGCTGCGAAAAGACGGCCCCTTGCACGAGTATGACTCCGAGCCGGGTATGGACGGCCGCAAACAGTGGCTGGTCACCGGCTACGACGAGGTCCGGCAGATTCTCGCCGACCACCATCGGTTCAGCTCGGCGCGGCCGGTCGACGACGAGGCGGATCGAGCCCGGTTGCCGGGCATTCTGCAGGCGTACGATCCGCCCGAGCACACTCGGCTGCGCCGGACGGTTTCCCCGGCGTACTCCGCCCGGCGGATGGAGCGGCTGCGGCCCCGTATCGAAGAAATCGTTGAAGACGGCTTGGACGATTTCGAGAGTGTGGGATCGCCCGCCGACTTCGTCCGGCACGCCGCCTGGCCGATTCCCGCGTTCATCGCCTGTGAGTTCCTCGGCGTCCCTCGTGACGATCAGGCGGAGTTGTCGCGGATGATCCGGGAAACCCGAGAGAGCAAGATCCCTAGGCAGCGGGTCGCGTCAGGTCTGGGCGTCGTGAACTACACCGAGAGGCTGGCAGCCAGCAAACGCCGCGACCCCGACGAAGGCATGATCGGCGCCCTCGTCCGCGAGCACGGAGATCAGGTCACCGACGAGGAACTGGCGGGACTCGCCGAGGCGAGTCTGACCATGGCCACCGAGCAGGTGGCCGCCCAACTGGCCGTCGCGGTGCTCCTCCTGGTCTCCCATCCCGCGCAGCTGGCGCTGCTCCGCGAGCGTCCTGAACTTGTGGACGGCGCGATCGAGGAGGTGCTTCGCTACGGGTCGGTCGTCGAGGCCCCCTCTCCCCGGGTCGCGCTTGCCGATGTGCGTGTGGCAGGACGGGACATCCGCGCTGGCGAGGTCCTGACGTGCTCGATGCTGGCGATCAACCGTGCGCCGGGGGACCGGTTCGACATCACCCGACGGGACCGCACGCACCTGTCGTTCGGGCACGGCATCCACCACTGCATCGGGGCGCCGCTGGTCAGACTCGAGCTACGGGTGATGCTGCCGGCGGTGGTCCGCCGGTTCCCGTCCTTGCGGCTTGCGGTCCCGGAGGAGGAGCTGCGATTCAAACCGGGCAGGCCGGCCCCTTTCGCCGTGGAGGAGCTTCCCCTTGAGTGGTGACGACTCGCCTCCGGTCCACACTCTCCGGCAGGGTTTCGACCCGGCGGACGAGCTACGCGCTGCTGGAAAGCTGACGAGGATCTCCATCGGGTCCGGTGCGGCGGCCGAGTCCACCTGGCTGGCCGCGGGGCATGCCGTCGTACGGCAGGTGCTCGGCGATCACAAGCGGTTCAGCACCCGGCGTCGCTTCGACCGGCGGGACGAGATCGGCGGGACGGGCATCTTCCGGCCGCGCGAGCTGGTCGGCAACCTGATGGATTACGACCCGCCCGAGCACACCCGGCTCCGGGCGCTGCTGACCCCGGGATTCACCCAGCGCCGGATGCGGCGCATGGCGCCGCGCATCGAAGAGATCGTGACGGAACGTCTCGACGCCATGGAGCATGCGGGACCCCCCGCCGACCTGGTCGAGCTGGTCGCCGACGAGGTGCCCGGGGCGGTGCTGTGCGAGCTGATCGGAGTGCCCCGAGACGACCGCTCCATGTTCCTGCAGCTGTGTCACCGACATCTCGATGCCGCGCTGAGCGCGAGGAAGCGGGCGTCCGCCGGCGAAGCGTTCTCCCGCTACCTCGTGGCCATGATGGCCAGGGAACGGAAGGACCCGGGCGAAGGGTTCATCGGAGCGATCGTCGCCGAACACGGCGACACGATCACGGATGAGGAGCTGAGAGGCGTCTGCGTGCAGCTGATGCTGGCCGGAGACGACAACGTGTCCGGCATGATCGGGCTGGGCGTGCTGGCGCTGCTGCGCCATCCCGAGCAGATCGCCGCGTTGCGGGGTGACGTTCAGTCGGTGGATCGGGCGGTCGACGAGCTGATTCGGTACCTGACAGTCCCGTATGCGCCGACCCCCCGGACCGCGACTGAGGACGTCGCCATCGCCGGCCAGGTGATCAAGGAGGGGGAGACCGTCCTCTGCTCTCTCCCGATGGCCAACCGTGACCCTGCGCTGCTGCCCGATGTGGACCGCCTCGATCTCACCCGCGGGTCCGTTCCACATGTCGCCTTCGGGCACGGCATCCATCATTGCCTGGGAGCTGCTCTGACCCGCCTCCAACTGCGCATCGTCTATACCGCGCTGTGGCAACGTTTTCCCGGGCTGGAGCTGGCGGATCCCGACCAGGAAACCATGTTTCGGACGAGCACCCCGGCGTATGGATTGACCACTCTGATGGTCACTTGGTGATCGTCGTCCAGCTGAGCCGGCACGAGGAGAAGGAGTGTGCGATGACACGGATCTCATGGATCGTCAGCTACCCGAAGTCCGGCAACACGTGGTTGCGCAGCATGCTGACGACCTACATCGGCGGTGCTCCGGCCGAATCTCTCCGGCGTCTCCAGGACCTGATCCCTGACATCCATCCCATGCTTGCGGAGGGCGATGTGCCGGCGTGGGACGACGGCGGATCCGCCCTCGTCAAGACCCACTTTCTGCCCGACGTTCGTGTGCTGCGCCTCTACCGTGAAGTGTCCCGCAAGGCTGTCTATATCGTACGGAATCCGCGGGATGTTCTGCTCAGCAGTCTGCGGGCGATGCACATCTCCCATGACGACACGGCAGAGTGCCGGCGGATAGCCGAAGGCTTCATCGCGCACGAGAGCTTTTTCGCCGACCGTGGCCGCATCGGTATTGGATCATGGACAGAGAGCCTGCGGATGTGGACCTCGACCGATATTGTCCGGGACAGCTTTCCGGACATCGACGTGCTGACGGTACGGTACGAGGACATGCGCAGCGATCCGGCCGGAAAGCTTACCGAGATCGTGGAGTTCCTCGACCTTGGCCGCCCCATTGTCGAGCACGACATCCAGGGCGCGGTGGAAGGCAGCACCCTGGATCGTATGCGTGAGATGGAAAAGAAGGACAAGGTCAATAGAAAGCCGCCGCCGCTGTCGAGGTGGGCCGCCGCGAAAAATCCGGCGCAGCAATTTCCATTCATCGGGGAAGGGCGGCAGGGGCAATCGCTCGCCTTCATGGGCGAGGATATCGAGGATGCATTCCGGGAGCGACTGCGGGATGGGTCCGAATTCGCCTTGCTGGCGAAGCAATTCGGTTATGACGAGTGATATCGGCACCGGTGTCAACTTGACGAGCTTCACGCCGGCGCGGTGCGACGAGAAAATTGCCCCAACCGACTAGTACTCGATCGAGAGACGGTGAGAGATGCCAGTGGAAGAGTTCGATGTGGTGGTGGCCGGTGGCGGGCCGGCCGGTTCGACGGTGGCTTCCCTGGTGGCCATGCAGGGTC
Source organism: Actinoplanes sp. ATCC 53533 (assembly GCF_003947245.1). Lineage (NCBI taxonomy): Bacteria > Bacillati > Actinomycetota > Actinomycetes > Micromonosporales > Micromonosporaceae > Actinoplanes > Actinoplanes sp. ATCC 53533. The sequence continues at coordinate 10,292 of NZ_QHHV01000263.1, forward strand.
ATCGGGTGTTGCTGCTGGAGAAGGAGGTCTTTCCCCGGTACCAGATCGGCGAGTCGTTGCTGCCCTCCACCGTCCACGGGGTGTGCCGGATGCTCGGCGTCACCGAAGAACTGGCGGAGGCCGGTTTCCCGACGAAGCGGGGTGGCACCTTCCGCTGGGGTGCGCGCCCGGAGCCGTGGACGTTCTCCTTCGCTGTTTCGTCCCGGATGACCGGCCCGACGTCGTTCGCGTACCAGGTCGAGCGGGCGCGTTTCGATGAGATCCTGCTGCGTAACGCGCAGCGCAAGGGTGTCGAGGTGCGTGAGGGCTGCTCGGTCGCCGGTGTGATCGAAGGGGACGAGCGGGTCGCCGGCCTGCGCTACACCGACTCCGACGGCGGTGAGCACGAGGTGCGTGCGCGCTTCGTGGTCGATGCGTCGGGCAACAAGAGCCGGCTGTATTCCAGTGTCGGCGGGACCCGGAACTACTCGGAGTTCTTCCGCAGCCTGGCGCTTTTCGGCTACTTCGAGAACGGCAAGCGGCTGCCGGCGCCGAACTCGGGCAACATCCTCAGCGTGGCCTTCGACAGTGGCTGGTTCTGGTACATCCCGC
>NZ_QHHV01000264.1:0-17467 GCF_003947245.1 Actinoplanes sp. ATCC 53533
ACCTCGTAGTACGGCAGAATCCGCTCGCCGGGATCCCGCTCCGCCTCGATCTGGCGACCTGCCTCGATGACCAGATCCAAGGCATCGCAGAAGGCGTCGTATCGGGTTGGGACCGCCGACTTGTCCCGCGGCGTTTGCAGTCGCCGCCAGGCGGCACGGACTTCACCATCCGGTGCGGCGTAACCGGGCTGCACTTGGCGCAGCTCTGGGAAGTAAACCCAGCCGGGCGCCGCCACCCGCAACCGGCTGCGTGCGAGTCGACTGTGATTGGTCAAGGTCATCGGCTCGACGAACTCGATGGAGAACGCGTCGCCGCGCTTCGTAGCTCGGACTCCGGTGCATGCTCGCTGCGCGTACAGCCGGATCCATGGCTTGCCGTCGTCGACGCTGACGGGCACACCACCACGAGCGTTCAGCTGGATCAGCTGATGCACCAGCTGCACCGGGTCCGGCAGATACGGATACTCACGGCGTGCAGTGGCGAACCGCTGGGCGAGGCTGAGCCCTGGCACAATCGCCACGGGGACCCCGACCTGCAGGACCTCGTGACTCACCAGCGCACCGTCCCCCCTCGCGCGAGCACGCTCGAAAGCTGCTCGATCAGCAGTGCGAGTGTGGGTCGTCGCGCGGGATCGTCCACCAACGCATCGAGCAGCGGAGTGTCCAACTCGGATCTCAGCTCCGGTCGCAGCAGGCTCGGCGGTGGCGGATTCGTGCCCGCCAGGTGTCCCGTCGCCAGATGGAAGAGAACTGCCGCAACCTGAAAGACATCGGTCGCTGGCCCTGGCGGCATCAGCAGCGGACGGTCCTGCTCCGGGGCACGGTAGAACGCCGGCCCTTCACCGGCCGCCACCGCCGTCGCAGCGAGGCCGGCATCACGCAACCACAGCCGATCACGCGACGCGAGCAGGACTTCCGGCCGCAGCGCGCGATGCGCTCGGCCAGCCGCATGCAACGCTTCGAGCGTACGGGCCATCATCGGCAACACACGCAGCAGCGCATCCAGAGCGACTCCCGGGTACGGCGGGGATCCGTACGCCGTCAACAGCGGAGAACCCGCGGGCAGCTCCGTCACGAAACCGAACCGGTCCCGGGCCACCACCGGCGGCAGCCCCACCACAGTCTCATGAACCTGCACCTCGTCGTCGAACTCGGCCAGCCGCCGATCAGCTGCAGGGCTCTCCCGCAGCACCTCGAGCCGGGCCAGCCACAGCTCACGCGGGCGGCCATCGGACGGTCCCACCGCGGCCCGCTGCTCCTGATAGGACCCGTCCGGCGCATCGGTCTCCTCGACCAGCCCGCGCAGCAGAAATCGCTCGTCGCCGACGACAGCCTCCTGGTACGCAGTGCGTCGTGGCGTAGCTGCGGCCCGAATCGGACGCCGAACCGCCTGCGCCGGCGCCGCTTCGACAGAGAGCACAAGGTCACGCAGGTCAGCGATGGACAGCGTCTGATCCGCCAGACGTACCCTCTTGCGATCATTGACCGCCCGCAGCGAGCCAGTCAGCCGGGCGATCCTTCGCTCGGGCGAATCCGGCTGTTCCGTGGCCACCGCGGCAATCCGATCGACCAAGGCCCGATAGCACCGGTCGGCGTGCCTGTCATCGCGTCCCAGCAAGGAGAGCGCGCCGCCCATATCCCGCACGCCTACCGCGGTGATCTCCGTCCGCCGCGGCAACGGCGGGTCCGGCAAAGCCAGAACCTGCCGGAACCGCTCCAACTCCGCCGAGGCGGCGTCGATGTAGCTTCCGAGCCGAGTGCCGATCTCCTTCACGGCCCGGGTGGCGGCCGCCGCATTCGATGCGAACGCGCAACGGCAACGCTCACCCATCTCTCGCCACACGTGGTGCAGGTCACGAAGCACGGGGCCTAGCTCGCTCATCTGCCAGTCTCCCTGGCCGGGGTCGCGGTGCTTTACGGACACCAGCTCCGGATCTCCGTCTGCAAGCATCGCGATGTAGTCCGTCGACCACTCCACAACGACCGCGGTCACGTCCTCGGACACAAGATTGGCAATACACCGCAGCGCGACACACTCGTCCTGGTAGCGAAAACGTCCCCGCGTTGGTCGTGCAGTGTTCCGCTCGTCGAAGAACATATCGACCTCAGCCGCCGCCACCCGAACACCATAGATGACCCATCGAGGTCAGGCAATGACAATGCGTCATCGCGGTTCCTTACCTCGTCTCACCGAGTAGCTCCGTGACCCGGTCAAGAACGGCTTGCCACTGTGACGGCTGAAGGTTCTCACGTACCTGGCTCGCGAGTTCCACAGCGACCAGCTCGACGATCTGCGCAGCGAGGCCTCCGGCTCGTGCGGATGACGGATTCGGCGACAAAGCGACAGGCGCTGTGGCGGCGGGCGGAGGAACTTCCAGTGCCTCCGGCAGCGCAATCGTCGAAGAAACGACCGGCGAAGACTCTGCGGCCGTCTTCGCGACGAGAGTACCTGAGCTGAGCTGCGGCTCGTCCCCGCCGATGGCCGGTTGAACCCCTACGACGTGCAGGTAACGGGTTGTTCGGGTAAGCGCCACGTAGAGTCAGGTCCTCTTTGAGCAGATCAACCCGGGCAACACCGTGAAGGGCAAGCTGGTGTTCGACGTGCCGGAGGGCACCAAGCTGACATCGCTGGAGCTACACGATTCCTTGTTCTCCGATGGAGTGCAGGTGAACCTCAAGTGATCGAGCCCCGATCCCGCCCCCACCAGGCCCGCGGCAACGCCGCTCAGCCGTCCGGTTAACAAACCGCTCCGAAAAGACCAGCCGGTTCCGCGGCCCCCTCGCTATAGGTTCGAAGGATTCATCATGAGCGACGAAATCACCTTGTTTCATGAACTGACGGCTCGGTTGCAGTCCCTCGAGACTCCCCAGCCGGTGGCCGATCTCGCCTTGGCCGCGTACCAGTCTGACGAGAGTCTGGATGCCGTCCTTGCCGGCGGCGACGTCGCGGAGCCGGACCACCCAGAGCCCCAGGACGTCGCTGCCAAGGCGGACGTCTGGCTGGATGCCATCCGGGTCGAGGGTTTCCGCGGTGTCGGTCCACAAGCGACCCTGACCTTGCGGCCGAGTGCCGGCCTCACCCTGGTCATCGGTCGCAACGGTTCCGGCAAGTCGAGTTTCGCCGAGGCCGCCGAGCTCGTGCTCACCGACGACTCCATGCGATGGGCGCAGCGCCCCGTCGTCTTCCGTCAGGGCTGGCGCAACCTGCACCACGACGGCGGCTCCGAGATCGCCGTCAAGCTGCGGCTCGACGGGCAGGCACCGGTGGTCCTGCGGCGGCGGTGGGGAAAGGACGCCACTGATCCCTCGGATGCCGAGGTGACAACGTTCGTCGGCGGCCAGCGGCAACCCGCCGGGCAGGTGCCGGAGTGGCTCGGCCGGGCCGGCTCGTACCGGCCGTTCCTGTCCGCCCGCGACCTCGAACGGGTGATCACGGCCAAGCCCGCGGAGCTGTACGACGCGCTGGCGCCGATCCTCGGACTGGCTCCACTGTCCACAGCGGATACCAGGTTGCTGCGGCGGCGTAAGGAGCGCGACGACCGGGTAAAGGCGCTAAGGGAGTCGTTCACCCTGCTGCGGGCCGAGCTCGGCGAGGTCGACGACGACCGGGCCCGGCAGGCGCTCGCGGCGCTGGGCAAGCAGGCCGCCCGGGCCGACCTGGCCGCGCTCACCCCGCTTGTGGACGGCACCGCCGCGGCGGCAGATCATCCCGCGGAGAGCGCGGCACGCCGCTTGCTCGACGGCGACCTGCCGGATCTGGACCACGCTCTGACCACTCTGCACGAGGCGGAGGCCGCAGCCGCCCAATTGGCCGGCGGTGACAGCGCGGCGGCCGCACGGACCGCGGGACTGCTGCGACAGGCGCTCGATCTGCACAGCGACGAGGGTGACCAGCCGTGCCCGGTGTGCCGGGCGGGCCGGCTCGACGCCGGGTGGCGCGCGGGCGCCGAGGCGGAGGTCGCGCGGCTCGGTGAGGTCGCGGCGGAAGCGCGGGCCGCGCACAACCGGATGTCGGCCGCGCACAGCGACGCGAGCCTTCTCCTGCAGACGGTACGCCGCGAGCTCAGCGCGGCGGTCTCGGCGCTCGAAGTCACGATGCCCGAGCCTGCGGCACGACTGCGGGAGGCACTGGCCGCCATGCCGATCCTCTCCAGCCTCCCCGGAGCCGCGGGTGAGGCTGAAGCTGTCCGGGCGAGTTGGCTTCCTGTGGTGGCGGCATACACCGATCTGGTTGAGTCCGCGACCCGGTGGCTGGTGCGCCGGCAGGACGCGTGGCGGGAACCGGGGGCCTCGCTGCGCCGTTGGGTGGACGCTGCCGCGGTCGTGCGGTCGGACGCGGCCGGACTGGCCCGGCTGGTGGCGGCGCGGACCGCGCTCGGCAAGGCGACGGACGAGATCCGGGCGGAGCGGCTCGCCGCGTTCGTGGGACAGTCGGCGCGGATCTGGCAGCGGCTGCGCCAGGAGAGCAACGTCGAGTTGCACCAGATGCGGATGGAGGGCACGAACACCCAGCGGCGGGTCAAGTTCCCGGTGTCCGTCGACGGCGCGGAAGCCAACGCGCTCGCCGTCATGAGCCAGGGCGAGCTGCATGCGCTGGGGCTGGCGGTGTTCCTGCCGCGGGCGTGCGCCGAGGCCAGCCCGTACCGGTTCGTGGTGGTGGACGACCCGGTTCAGAGCATGGATCCGGCCAAGGTGGACGGTCTGGCCGAGGTCCTCGGCGAGATCGCCGAGACCCGCCAGGTCGTCGTGTTCACCCACGACGACCGGCTGCCCGAGGCCGTGCGCCGGCTCGGCCTGGAGGCGACGATCTGGGAGGTGGGCCGCCGCGAGCGGTCGGTGGTCGAACTGCGCCGGGCCGACGACCCCGCGGCCCGCTACCTGGCGGACGCGTACGCGCTGGCGGCCGCGAAGGAACTGCCGGAGGACGCGCGGTACCCGGTCGTCGCCGGCTTCTGCCGCTCGGCGTTGGAGGCGGCCAGCATGGACCGCTACCGAACCCGGCGGTACACGACGGGAGAGTCATACGAATCGGTGGAAAAGGCCCTCGCGCAGGCGGTCAAGGTCCAACAGCGGCTCACCCTGGCTTTGCTCGACGACCCGGACCGCGGCGGAGACCTCTACAGCCACCTCAACCAGACGTACGGGCGCTGGGCGACGGACACCGTCAAGGAGGTGGCCGCGGGCACGCACGGCGTCCACGGCTCGACGCCGCTGCCTCTGCTCGTGCGGCGGACCGCCGACCTGCTGGAGAAGCTGCGATGAGCACGGTGTACCTCGCAACGGCCGACCGGCTGTTGCGCACGGTGGTGCCCGGCGCACGGGGTGCGTGGCCGCGGGCCTGCGCCTGGCTGCTACGGCTGGAGCTGGAAGCGGCACTGGACGGCTTCTGGGGCCGGGTCCGGCCGGAGATCGCCACGGCGACCCACGCACAGCGTCCCAAGTTGCTGATGCTGCCCGCGTACACCGGACCGGACATCGCCCGGCGGGTGAACTACGTGTGGTGGGCGCTGTCGCGGGCCGGTCACCACCACTACTACGAGCTCGGCATCACGGCCGCGGAGCTGCTCCGGCTGCGCGGCGAGCTCGTTGTACTTCTCGAACTGCTGCGGAACTGTCCTGCACCCGTACCGAAGGGAAACTCATCGTGACCACTCCCCCCGCGAGCCATTTGGACCGCGCGGTGCGGCTTTTCGAGTTTCTGGCCCGGGCACAGGAGTCCACGATCTCCGCGCCACGAACGTACGACAGGTACCAGCTGGCCTGGGCACGGGATCTGCCCCGCCACCCCGCCGTGCACTTCGCGCACTGGGATGAGGCCCCCGAGCCCGGCGATGAGATCGGCCACGTCGACCGGCTCGACCGCGAACCGCTGCCCCGGCCGGCGGAGGTGCTCACGCCATGGCTCAACGGCACTGTCGACGATCCCGATCAGGTACCAGAGCCGGACCCGTCGATCCCCGATCCCGAGGCGGACGTGGAGGCGGACGAGCCGGCGGTGCTGCTCCTCGCCGACCACCCGGAGGTCGAGCGCGCCTACCGCGACTGGATCGCAAGGTGGCACGCCTGGGCCGACCGCGAGCGGGTGGACCGGCCAGTGCGCGAGGCATACGGAGTCCTCTTCGCGATGGAGGCCGAGACCGCCCTCAATCCGGAGGAACTCGAACTCGTTCTCGCGGTGGGCTGCCTGGCCTGGCAGCCGGCCAACCACGTACCGGTTCGGCGGCACCTGGTGACCACCCCGGTGACGATCGACCTGGACCCGGTAACCGGCAGCCTGCGCATCAGCGCCGTGGAAAGCCCCGATCCGGTACGGCTCGAACTCGACATGCTCGACTCCGACCTGACCAACTCCCGACACATCGGCGAGGTACGCGAATCCGCCCGGACCTACGCCGAGCATCCCCTGCACCGGGACGCCATCGGTGACCTGCTGCAACGAGTAGCGAACAGCCTCGACCCCGACGCGACCTATGCGGAAACCGATGATCCGGTCCGGGGAACGCCGGACATCGCCAGGGTGACCCTCGCCCCCGCCGTCGTGCTCCGGCACCGGGGCCGGCAGAGCCTCGTGCACCTGCTGGGGCAGATCCGTCAGCAGCTGATCGAGTCGCAGGTCGTGCCGAGCGGCATCCTGCCCTTGGTCGATCCCGATCACCGGCCGCCGGTGCAGGCCGACCCGACTCCGGGCGCGCTGGTGGCGGTGGACGACGAGACGTATCTTCCGTTGCCAGTCAATAGGCAGCAGCTGCAGGTTCTGCGCCAGGTGGATCGGCACGCGCAGACGCTGGTGCAGGGCCCACCCGGTACGGGCAAGACCCACACGGCTGCGGCCCTGCTCAGCCACTTGCTCGCGCAGGGCAAGCGGGTGCTGGTGACCGCGCAGACGGATCGGGCGCTCAAGGAGGTCAGGGCCAAGCTGCCGGAGGCGATCCGGCCGCTTTCTGTGGCAGTGGTCGGAGCCTCCCGGGAGGACATGGCGGATCTGAAGGTCGCCGTCAACACGATCTCGCAGCGTGCCATCGACTTCGATGACACACTGTCGGGCCGGACCATCGATCACCACCTTGAGGCCGTGGACGAACTCCGGCGGGGACGTGCTGATCTTCATCGACGAATTGTGGACATCCGATCGGCTGAGGTCACCCGGCACGAGCGCGGGCCATATCGGGGGACGCTGGCCGCCATCGCCGCGGCGCATCGCGAAGGCGAAGTGCTTTACGGCTGGATCCGCTCCGTGGCTCCGCCACAGCCGGCGAACGATCCTCCGCTTCACCCTGCCGAGATCGGTGAGTTTCTGCGGCTGCTCCGCGACGAGCTACTGATCGCCGACGAGCGGGACGCAGGGGACATCCTCGCCGACCCCGCGTCCCTGGTCCCACCATCTGACTTCGCTGCCGCCGTCGCGGCGGAGCACCGGGCCGGCGCCGCCCAGCAGTCCTTCACAGGGCATCGTGCACACCCGGCCTTCATCGCGATCCGTGCTCTACCGCCAGCCGAGCGCGCTGCCGTACAGCACCAGTTGCACCAGCTCGCCGATGCAGCCGACGACCTGGCCCGGCGACGTGAGGAATGGATGTCGACGGCGTTGGCTGACGTCGTATCCGGGCGGGGCGCCATCTGGCAGGACCGGGCCTTGCAGCTCCGGCAGCTTGTCGACGAAGCCCAGCGACACGTGCAGCGCCTGGGTGTGACCGTGGTCAGTGCACAGCCCGCTGACCTGGGCGGGCTGGTGGCGCTGGCCCAGCATCTCAGGCACCATCTGGCCACCGCGTCGCGCATCAAGCTGGCGGCCGACGGCACCCCTGTGCTCGGCATGCTGACCCCCAAACCGGTGAAGGCCGCACGTGACCTCTTCGCCCAGGTACGTGTGGACGGGCGGCCGCCGACCTCGGTCGACATGCTCGACCATTTCCTCGCCTGGGCGGAGGCCGGCCGGTTGCTGGCCGCGCTGGACCGGTCCTGGCCTGCCTCGCTGACCATCCCGTCGGAGGACACTCCGCGAGAGCGGCTCGCGTGGCACCTGACCGAGCTCACCCAGTTGCACCGGGTGCTCGCTCTCGGCGCGGCGCTCAGCGAGCAGGACCAGCGCCTGGCATACCTGCGCCTGCCGCACCCGCACTGGGCCGATCTGGCTGCCGTCCGGGCGTACGCCTCCCTGGTGGACGCCGCAGCCGCCGACGATCAGGCCGGGGTCACCCGGGCGGCGGTCGAGGGGGCCGCAGTGCCCGCCGAGGCTCTGCTGCACGAACCGTCGGCGTCGCGCACGCTGCTCGTCCTGGCAGAGGCCGTCGCCGCCCGTGACATCGGCCGTTACACCGAAGCTGTCCAGCGGATCTGCCGGCTGGTCGAGGTGCGTTCGCTGGTGGCGCGCCGAGATGCTCTCGGAGCCAAGCTGCGGCTCGAAGCCCCTAGGCTGCACGACGCCCTCACCAGTCACCCGCAAGACTCCGAGTGGGACGAGCGGCTCGCCGGGTGGACCGGCGCCTGGGCCTGGGCCGCCACCAACGCCTGGCTCGCGGGGCGTCAGGTCGCCGACCTCAACGGGCTGCAGGCCGACATAGCGGATACCGAGCGCGCCATCCGGCAGCACGTCGAGGAACTCGCGGCGGCGCGTGCCTGGCGGCACGCCGCTTCACCGAAGCGCATCAGTGGCTCGTCCCGGGCCAATCTCCAGCAGTACGGGCAACTGGTGCGTCGCCTCGGCAAGGGCACCGGCAAGTACGCCGCCCAGCGTCGCGGAGAGATTCGTCAGGCCATGGACCGGTGCCGGCCGTCCGTACCGGTGTGGATCATGCCGATCTACCGCATCGCCGACCAGTTGCAGGTGCAGCCGGACATGTTCGACGTGGTGGTCGTGGACGAGGCGTCACAGGCGGGCCTCGCCGCCACGTTCCTGCAGTACCTGGCCCCGAAGATCGTGGTCATCGGCGACGACAAGCAGGTTTCCCCGTCCGCGGTCGGTGTCGACCAGCAGCACCTTCGCAACCTCGCAGCGCAGTACCTCTACGACGACCCCTACCGCGCCTCCTGGCAAGATCCGCAGCGCAGCCTGTTCGACGAGGCCAAGATGCGCTTCAGCGGCCTGATCCCGCTCGTCGAGCACCGGCGCTGCGTGCCCGAGATCATCAACTTCTCCAACCGCATCGCATACGAACCGGAGAACATCCGGCTGATCCCGGTCCGCCAGTACGGCGCTGACCGACTCGAACCGATCAAGCCGGTACTCGTCGACGGCGGTTACATCCGAGGAGCGACGTACAAGACCAATCCGCCGGAGGCGGAGGCAATCACCGAGCAGATTCTGGCGTGTGTGCAGAACCCGCGGTACGACGGGCTTACGTTCGGCGTCATCTCTCTGCAGGGACCGCATCAGGCGAAGCTGATCGAGCGCCTCCTGCTGGACCGGCTCGACCCGGCAGATTGGGCGCGCCGAGACCTGCGCTGCGGCGACTCCGCGGATTTCCAGGGCTCCGAGCGTGACGTGATGTTCCTCAGCATGGTCACCGCCGTCGAGCCCGGAACCCGGATCGGTGCGGCCACTGCCGAGATGTACGTCCAGCGCTACAACGTTGCTGCCTCCCGGGCCAAGGATCAGATGTGGGTATTCCATTCGGTCCGGCCCAGTGATCTCGGCAATCCCCAGGACATGCGCTATCAGTTGCTCGACTACTGCTATGGCGTGGCTGCCCGCCCCAACGAGTTCGAGGGTGTCGAACTGCCCGGCAACGTGCCGGATGACACCCGGGTGGAGCCTTTCGATTCCTTGTTCGAGCAGCGCGTGTACAACCGCCTGACCGGACGCGGATTCTCGGTCGTGCCGCAGTTCGAGGCGCTCGGCTACTCCATCGACCTGGTGGTGGTCGGCCCGCAGAGCCGCCTCGCCGTCGAGTGCGACGGCGACACCTGGCACGGTCCGGACCGCTACGAGGCGGACATGGCCAGGCAACGCGAGCTCGAACGATGCGGATGGGAGTTCTTCAGAATCCCCCAGTCGGCGTTCGTCGTCGACGAGGCCTCGGTGTTGCGGGATCTGTGGGACGCGTTGGAGCGCCGCGGAATCCGGCCGTCGGACTGGGCGCTCCCCGCCGAGGCACCCCCTGGATCCGGGCCTACGGTGTTGGCCCCGGAGCCACTCGCTGCGACCGGGGGTGACCCCGCCCCGCCTTGGGACGAAATCGCGTCTCTCATCATCGCCGACTCCGGCCCGGCAGATCAGTGGGAAGAGAGCACGCCCACGGATCAGCCGGCGCTCAAGCCGTACGAGATCTATCACGGCTCGGCGCCGCGCCCAGCGGAACCGGCTCCACCTGGCATGCGCGAGGCGCTGCTGGCCATTGTGGAGGTTGAAGGCCCTGTGATCGGAGCGCGTCTGCAGTCCGCCTACGTGCGGGCGGCGGGCGGACAGCGAGTAACCCGCTTGGCGGCTGCGGCCGTCAACAAGGTGATAAGCGCCGCGGTACGCCGGGGCTTGCTCATCGAGGACAACCCGCTCGGCGAGGCGGGCAACCGACCGCGCACCTATCGCCTGCCAGGTCAGCCGCGCACTGTGCTGCGAGTGCTCGGCCCCCGCACGCTCGACGAGGTGCCGCCGGCTGAACTGGCAAGCATCATGGCCGTCCACGCACGAACCCTCGGCTGGACGGAGCCGACGGCGGTCTACCGGGCAACGCTTCTTACGTACGGCCGCAAGGCGTTGACCGAGGTTGCCGCCTCCCGCCTCGCCAGCGTAGAGGCGTTGGCCCGCACCTTCACTGACGAATAGCTTGTGCCCTTCTGGGAGAGGATGCCGTGATCGCTACAAATGAGCCGTGGCGGCCGAGGCAGTACGGCGTAGCCGGCGATCTGGTCTATCGCAGTCAGTTCACGACCGCTGCGCCGGACCTCCGCAGGCTGGCGGCGGAGCAGTTCAGTGCATGGGTCGCGAGCAAGGGTGTGGCCCTCAGCGCGGCGTCGCTTCTCGCGGGCGGCAAGGTGCAGTCCGGGTCGCCGGACGGTGCGCGCCGAGTCGCGCGGAGCACGGTGGGTTCGTACACCGATCGTGAGACAGGACGGCAGCTCCATGCGGCGGCCTTTCAGCTCGACGAGTACCTCGGTGACGGCACCAGCTGGACCACGTCGTTGCGACTGGCAAGTCCGTACCGTGCGGAGCAGACCGTGCTCTTCGCCGAGCAAGACGCCGACCACCGGCTCTTCGAACTCGATGCCGCGGCGGACTGGCCCGAGGTTCCGTGGATCTGGCTGGACCTGGAACATCACCGCGGCGAGACCGGAGCGATCGTCCGACCGGGCAGCCCACGCCTTGTCCGCGACCTGCTGGCCGCGGTGGAGGGAACGGACGGGTCGCTTCCGCTCACCTCGGATCTGCTGGACATCACCGCCGGCCACGTGGGTGAACTGTGTGGCTGGCTCTTCGACGCGAACCGTCGGGTGCCCGTCGTCGTCTTCACGCCGGACCCGCAGGCCACCGACGAACAGCACCGGTTCGCCACCCGCCTTGCCCGCGACGTGGCCGGCGTCGCGGTGGTCGTCCGGCTACCCGACGCGGCTGCCGCCGCAGCCTTCTCCCGCCACGTCGGTCCCCATCTGCAGGTGTACGGCGGCGCTATGCGTACCTACCTGCCCGGGCTAACCCCGCAGGAACTGTTCCCGCGGCGGCATCGTGTGCTCTCCGCGGCCACGATGCGAGCGCTGCGGTCGCGCTCGGCCAATGCTGTACGAGATCAGGTACTGAGCCTCTCCACCCGGCGTACATCCCCACCGTCCTATCCCCTCGTACGCCGCGTGCTTGCCCGCGGATCCGCGGAGCAAAGCGCCGCACGGCGTCGTCCCCAAGTGCCACCCGCCATGCCGCAGCCCACGTTGTTCCCCGATCCGGCCGAGCAGACGCTGTTTCCCACGCCGACGGAGTCCGCGCCGTCCCTTGACCGTGTGCCAGACACCGAGCCGCCGATGCCGGCACTCGCTGAGGGCGTCGAGAGCGCCGAGGCGAATCGCGTACTCCGGGCGAGCCTGACCCTGGGAGGTATCGACCCGAGCGCGATCGGGCTCGCCACGGTTCCCGCTGACCAGCGCCTATTGGAAGTAGAACGACGGGCGCTGCAAGACCTGCTCATCCGTTCCGTGAAAGCGGCCCAGGCAGCTGAATCGGCCGCTACCACCGGCACCGTTCTGAAGCTTGCCGAGGCCACCACGGAGATCGAGCTGCTGTACGCGGAGATCGATGACCTGACCCAGCAACTCGGCGAGGAGCAGCGAAGCCAGGCAGAACTCGAATACGTCCGCACCGAGCGCGATGTCGCCACCATCGACCTCAGCGACTCGGAGCGCGACAACGAACGGCTGCGCGCACGGGCGCGCTGGCTGGAATCCGAGCTGACGCGGCACCAAGTCCATCTTGCCGGTGTTGAGCCGCCCGACGACTTCGCCCCACCGGAGATCCCGGCCAGCATCGTGGAAGTCCTGGACTTCGCCAGCGCCCGGCTGCCGAATCTCGAAATCGGTGCCACCTCCGACGCCGCCGCGGGCTTGGACGTTCATCCTCGTGCGGAACACTGGGCGTTCAAGATCTGGAAAGCGCTCGCCGCGTTGAACTCGTATGCGGAAGCGCGCAAGTCCGGACAGTGGAGCAACTCGTTCCTGGCCTGGTGCCTGGAGCCTCCCTCCGGAGGCAAGGCCGTGCCGGCGACGTGGGCCGCGATGAGCGAGTCCGAGACGACGAACACCATGCCGAAACTGCGGGAAGCTCGAACGTTCACCGTTCCCAGAGCGGTCATCCCGGCCGGACGGCTCTACATGCCGGCGCACGTCAAGATCCAGCAGGGCGGCACGCCCTGTCCACGCATCCACTTCCACGACGACACGGGCGGAGCAACCGGACAGGTGTATGTCGGCTATGTCGGCGACCACCTGCCTACCGCAAACTTCAAATAGTTCCGCATGTCGTCGGTCTACAGGCGACGGTGCGGGTGCCGACAACGTCGTCCGCCCTGGTCACGGCCCCTCTGACCGTCAGAACGGGACCTTGCACAGGCCGGCGCGCCCTCGCGCTGCTCCGGCTGCTGCCGATGAGTGACCGTGACAAGGACGCCGAATCCTCGCGCTCCGACACCAGATCGCGGTCCTCGAACGGCACCTGCACGGCGAGAAGATCCGGTTCGCCTGTGCTGATCGGGCGTTTCTCGCCGCATCCGGCTGCTGGTCCGCCCGGAGACTTCGAAATGACGATCTTGACCGGCGCTCGCCTATACGTCCTGGCCGTCATCGAGCACGGAAGGCACCCAACCCGGCTCGTCCGCGATCTCTCTCCGAAACGCGTGAGCCCTACATCGTCTGCCGACCCGCGGCCGTCAGGATGGCCTCGGGCCTCATCCGACTCGATCATCGACCGTTGGTCAATCCGCTTCTTCCACCCCGCCCGACCTCGCCTGGTGACCGGCCAGCACCTGCGCGAGGTGGAACTGGATATCCCCCCGAATTCGGAGCTTTGCGGGCACCTCGACGTTGAGTTCGTATCCGAGCTGCTTGAGCTTCGCCGCGGTGAGGCGGCTGTCCGAGTCCATGTACTTGACGATCTCCTCCGCGCTCAGCAGCTGCCTGACAGCGGCGGCCACCTCGCCCAGGTCCAACGGATACTGAATTCTGCCGCCCTTTCTGACTAGCTTAATGCTCGCTTGCCCCCCGTCGATCTGGGCCGCCTCTTCAGGAGTCAGTCTGCGAACGAAAAGCAAAGCCTTCTTGAGTCCTGGCTGGGAGTCGATGACCTCCTGATCAGGGCCGAGAACGACAAGTTTGGAGGACCCGGAGACGAGCGCGCCTGCTTGGCCGGGAAGAGCCTTGAAAAGTTTGTGGAGCTGCTGGAATAGCGCCGCCATCTCCGCTGCCGTGTCCGTCACCACTACCTCCGTCTCGTCAGGTTCACTGCCTGCCTGTCAACACCGCCTGCTGGAAACTCTCGCCGAATCGCTTGTCGTGAGCGGCATCGGAGATATTCCCATTCCCCGCCGCGCTGTGGACGCTCGGGATGATCGACTTAACCAGATCTTCCGCTGCTTCCGGATTCCATACCACGTCTACTATTGTCTTGCATGCCTTACGGAGCCCTTTGGTGTCTCGCGGCACTTGCGAACCGGTCAATGCAAGACGGATGCCGGTCAGCAGATGGAAACGTAGAGGTCCGTAGGTCGACGGTAGGCGCCGATTCCGAAACAGCCATTCGAGCCGGTAGTAAGCCGCCGCGCCGGCATAGTAGGGCAGCGGATCGTGGTTTTCCTGAAAGAGAAGATCGCCGTGCGACCTACGCAACTGGCTGTAGACCCCGACGCCAACCATGCCGTCGATGAACATGGCGGCATAGGCACGGGCCACCTGAGATCGAGTTACAATCCGCGTCTTCGTCATCGTTCTCGCGGTGTACATCCCAGCCCGGCGCTCGTAGTAGAGTCGGCGTTCGACCGGTTGGTGGGCGAAGTACGACTCGATGATGCGGTGGAACCGGGTGCGTGCCGCCAGATCGTCCTCGCTCACCGCCGTCTGCTGATTGGTGGCTTGCACGATGCGAGAAATAACTTCCTCGTTGGCCGACTGGATGAGCCGGAGGCTGACGAAGACGGAATCGTCCAGAACGGCTCGCTGGTCAAAGAGCACGTGACAGGTCTGGCAGCCGTTGACGATCTGGTAGTCGCGAACATCGAACACGTCGCCAGATGAGTCCACACGCTGGGCCACCACCGTGACCCCGTTGTTAAGGACCGCGAACTCTCGGCGGCCGACTTCGTTCTCCAGCGTGTGTTGAATCTCGGAGTTGACCCGGTTGTCGTACTGCTGGAAGTCTCGGACGTTGTCCTCGAAAATTCCCCGGCGCATGTTCCCGTTGTCGTCTGTCAGGAGATTATTGACCAGTTCTTGTGCGGGCAACAAGGCAAGGAATGCCTGTTTGACGCCGGGAACCGGCGGCATGGTCACTTTGCGAGTCAAGGTGATTCGAGCTGAGGCTGCGGAGGCGGCTCGCTGGTCGAGACGAATGAGATCTTGTGCACCGATTCCCTTGACCTCGACGTCCCGGAACAGTTGCGTGTCCGTCAGACGCTTGGCGGCGGCCAGCCGTTTCGCTTCAAGATAGGCGTCGCCCGTCCACATGCCAGTGGTCACATACCAAACGCTGACCTTGGGCCGGCCATCGCGGACCCGGCGCGGATCGTCGCAGACTGACCTGATCGAGATCCGCAGGTCGCGGACGTCGTCGGAGCAGGGGACCGTCATCTCAGCGGTACTCGCGATCTGGATCAGGTTGTCCGCGATTTCGGTGAAGACACTGCCCTCGAAGTGTGTGCTCCGTTTCGCCTGCACGATCACGATATGTGCGTCGATGCCGTGGTGGTCCGCCATGATTTCTTTGACGTCGGCGGAGTCGGTCCGCAGCTCGTGATTCAGCAGGATCGCGCGAGCGTCGATGCCTAGATCGCCGCCCCGGCCCGTGCGCAACTGATCCGGAGGGAAGGACTCCTCGACGAACTGGCTGACCACGCAGTACGCGGCGAACGACTCGAACAGTTCGTCGTCCTTGAGTGCCTCCAGCCCATACTCCTGCCGAAATCTGTCCACCTGACCCCGAACGAGATCCATCCTTGATCTCCGTTTCACCCCTGAAGCCGGCAACTTCGAAACGTATCTGAAGTATCGCGCTACGTCTATGACAACTTGCTGGATCAGCCCGCCCGTCGACCTCACGACGTGCCGCTGGCCTCGAAGTCCACTCTCGAGTCGCAGGCCGGGCGCCGCGCGCCTCGATCTGCTGCGTCGGGTCTTCATGCTGGACAATTCGGCCGGCCTCACGCAGTGAACACGCCGATCACGAACACTGTGGTCCTCCGGATGCCATGGGCCGAGGCAAGGTCGGCGACCCGAATCGCGTCGATCAGCCGGCAAACGGGCAGTGCACTCGGGATCGCGGTGATCGGTGCGGTGGTTGTTCGCCCGGCGGCCGGCTCACTCGGTACTCCAGCAGCTGAGTCGGCGGGAACCGTGAGGGAAATTGACTGGCTACACCAACTCGAGAGGCGAAGATATCCTCAAGCATGGCGTGAGATCTGGGAGGAAGTCTCTCACCCGGGAAAAAGCTCTTACAGATCTCCAGGGCTGCATCAACTGTCGACACGCCGATAATCCCGGCCAGAGACCGCAAGTCATCCTCATCACGCCCACGAGCTGCAAAAGCCTTCATCGCAAAGACGTGCTCGGGGGAAGCCGCCATCACGCGAATCCCGGGGTGGTCAAAACCCTCACGTGTCCCCGGATCATGCCTATTCGAACGTATGCACTTGCCTGCTCGTTGAGCCACCACGGCGGCAGATCCATCGCCTGCGCCACATTGCGAGCCTCTTCCAGCACCACCATGCGGCACGAACGTAGCATCCACGTCTCGCGTTACCCGGTCGGCATCGTAAGCGAGTGCCATCGCCGCGCCGCCAACGATGAACAAATCGGCCACGACACCTCGACGCACCAGACGATCACCGAGCGCAGCGAAGGCGCTCTCCAGCTCCGCACTCCTATCAGGCCGTCATCACTCATGCGGCGTCCAAATCACGCGACGACAGATAGACACCATGCTTGCGGAACGCGGCAGGCGCCCAGACGAGCGCCTCCATCCGCTTCGACGGCAACGACGACGGAAACCACGGCGTCGCCAGCACCCGGGACCGCGACCACGCCGGCGGCGCCAAATCAAGCTGAGCCGCAAGATGCTCAGCCAACGCCCCGAGCAACACATCCCACTGCGGATCCCCGGTCGCCGAGGGCTCCTCAAGCAGAAGCTGCGCCCGCTGCTCAGCCGGCTCCCACCGGTACTCCTCGAGGAACTCCCACAAATGCTTCCACTTAATCTTCTCGTCGGGTTGACGGGACAAGTGACGGGCAAGCTGGGCCATCGTCATCGGCTCGTACGCCACAGCCGCTCACCTCCGCTCGTCCGACACGTCGCAGCCTCGATCCTACGGACGCGACGCCCACCCAGATCAGCGACAGGCCCCGCTGGCAGCGCCCGTCAGAAACGCTCACCGATGCCGAAGCGCAGTTGAAGCTCCTGCGCCCGCTCCGCCGCTGCGCTCAGCCCGTACCGGCGCGGCATCTCATCCGACGACCACCCCATCAGCAACATCAAATCACCCTCGTTGCCGCCGAGCAGCTTCCACTCATGCGCGAAGCTGTGCCGCCAACGATGGGCATACACATGCTCCACCCCAGCAGCCTGCCCCAACCGCTTGAGGCGAACCTTGATACCGGCCGGCCGCAACGGACTCATCCCACGCACGGATACCCACAGCTGCGGCATTTCCGCGGCACCCTCGCGCCGGCCACGGAGCCGCAAGTATCGGCTCAGCGCGCGAGCCGTATTCGGCCCGAACCGAACCCGTCGATCCTTCGCACCCTTACCGTGCAGCAACACGGACTCGGTATCCAGATCGACGTC
>NZ_QHHV01000265.1:0-10051 GCF_003947245.1 Actinoplanes sp. ATCC 53533
GTGAGCGGCGCGTCCTTGCGGCAGGACGACATCGTCAGCCACTTCTTCGTGATCTCCACGCACTCGTGGATCCTGTTCTTCACCAACAAGGGCCGGGTCTACCGCGCGAAGGCGTACGAGCTGCCCGAGGCCAACCGGGTCGCGAAGGGCCAGCACGTCGCCAACCTGCTCGCCTTCCTGCCGGACGAGCACATCGCCCAGGTCATCCAGATCCCGAATTACCAGGTCGAGCCGTACCTTGTGCTCGCCACCAAGAATGGCCTCGTGAAGAAGACCCGCCTCGAAGAATTTGACTCCAACCGCAGCGGTGGCATCATCGCCATCAACCTGCGGGAGGATGACGAATTGGTGGGCGCAACGCTGGCCGCGCCGGAGAATGACCTGCTTCTGGTCTCCAAGCGGGCCCAGGCGATCCGGTTCAACGCGACCGACGAGGCGCTGCGGCCGATGGGGCGGGCGACCTCGGGTGTGATCGGCATGCGCTTCAGCGAGACCGACGAACTCCTCGCGATGGAGGTGGTTCGTGAGGGTCTCGACGTTTTGGTCGCCACCGACGGCGGGTATGCGAAGCGGACGCCGATCGAGGAGTATCCGGTGCAGGGCCGGGGCGGCAAGGGCGTACTGACGGCGAAAATCACGGAGCGTCGTGGTGGGCTCGTCGGAGCGCTAGTGATCGACCCGGAGGATGAACTATTTGCCATCACCAGCAATGGTGGTGTCATCCGTACTCCCGTGAAGCCTGTACGGCGCACACGGGATCGGAACACAATGGGGGTCAAGCTGATGGACCTCCCAGAAGGTGTAACCATCGTGGCGCTTGCTCGCAATGCCGACGAGCCTGACGAACAGGACTAGTTGATGCCGGAGACACAGGCGAAGTCGGGGGGCCCGGGATCCTCGGCATCTCCGGTCGATGGGGAGCCGAAGAAGGACGGCGCCACACCGACCGGACGCGAGGCGGCCGGCCGCGCGGCGGTCCCCGCCGATGGCGCCCAGCCGAAGTTCACCCGAGCGCCGGGCATGGCACCGCCGCCGGGCGATCCGATCGCCGACGGCGACGGCCAGGCCGAGCCGAAGCGACCGACCGGCCCGGCGGGCCCCTCGGTCGCCAAGGGCTCGGCCACTGTGCCGATCGTCACCAAGGGCAAGAGCGGCGGATCCGCAGCCGTGGCACAGGGGCCGCAGCCCGGGCGCACCGGGGTTCAGCCCCCGGCCAAGCCCGGCGCAGCCCCGCAGCGTCCCGCTGAGGCCGCCAAACGGCCCGCGGGTAACGCCGCCGCCACCGGCTCGGCCGCAGTCGGCGCCGCACGGGTGTCCGAGGCGGTCCGTTCCGCGCGCTCGACGGTCACGTCGGCAGCGGCCCGCGGCCCACGCCGGGCCCGGCTGAACCTCAAGCGGATCGACCCCTGGTCCGTGATGAAGTTCGCCTTCGCGGTCTCGGTGGTCCTGTTCATCGTCGTGGTCGTGGCCACCTCGGTGCTGTATCTCTCGCTGGACGCCATGGGCGTCTGGCAGGAGGTCAACACCAGCCTGGAGAGCCTGGTGAGCGCCACCGGCAGCCCCGAGACGGCGGCCGCCGGCGGTGGCTTCCACATCACCGCCTGGGGCGTCATCGGCACGTCGATGCTCATCGGCGCGGTCAACGTGGTGCTCTTCACCGCGCTGGCCACGCTGGGTGCGTTCATCTACAACGTGTGCGCCGACCTGGTCGGCGGCGTCGAACTGACGCTCGCCGAGCGCGACTGACACGCCTGTGATCGCGGTAGCGGCCGCCGTGCGCGACACGGCGGCCGCCCCCAATTTGGGGTAGCGCAACGGGGTACGGTAATCTTCGTGTCGCTGTCACGGGGCTATAGCTCAGTCGGTTAGAGCGCAGAGCTGATAACTCTGAGGTCGCTGGTTCGATTCCAGCTAGCCCCACCATGCACGTCCTCCTGGCCGCAGATGTAAGGGGAATCCAGCCATGCTGAAGAAGCTCCTGATCGTTGCAGGCGTCATCGGCGCGGCAGCCCTGATCGTCAAGCGCGTCAAGGCCTCCAGCGACGAGCGCGCGCTGTGGCACGAGGCGACCACGGCGCCCGACCTGCGCTGAGCCCCGCTTACCGGGGGCCCTAGCTCAACTGGCAGAGCACCGCCTTTGCAAGGCGGGGGTTAGGGGTTCAAGTCCCCTGGGCTCCACTTCTTTGGCCTCTGAGCAGGCGAAACGTAGGGCCAAGATCGTTCGGCCCGCGTTCGGGCCCACTTCAGTGGAATCATCGCCGGCTCGTGGCGGTCGGTTTATGCGCCTTGCCGTTTGGTGGTGTTGCCGGCCGGGGTGTTGCCGGCCGGCAACGCTCAGGGGTCAGATGCGGGCTCGGTCGAGGCTTCGGGGGTCGTTGACGGCCTGGTATTGGGCGTATAGGCCGCTTCGGGCGACTCGGCGCCACGGGCGGGCGTAATTTTCGGTGGTGAGATCCAGGTTGGCTGTCGTGATCGCCGGTACGGGGTCGGGTGGGCAGCGGGTGAGCCAGTCGCCGTTCGGGGTGATGACGCCGGAGGCGGCGTTGGGGGCGTCTTGGGCGGTGCCGGCGTAGCTGACCCAGTAGCTGTTGGCGGCGGCGAGTGCCTGTGATTGCAGGGCGAACGGGCCGTTGTTGGTGGGGGTTCCCGGGCCGTGCGTGGAGAACAGGACGCAGTCGACGTCGAGGCGTTCGTACTCCAGGAATACCTCGGGGAAGGCGGCTTCCATGCCCAGCGCGCAGCCGAAACGTACGCCGTCGACGGTGAATGTGATCGGCGCTGAGCCGGGCGTGTACATGTGGCTGACCTTGGTGTTCGAGAGCATCCGTTCGTCGTAGCGGGTGGCGATCGCGCCGTCGTCGGAGATGACGTAGAGGCTGAGGTGTGGTCGGCGTGGCGGGGTCAGCGGGTGGAGGGAGCCGAGGACGGTCCATAGCCGCAGTTCGCCGGCGAGAACTTTGATCGCCTCTAGTTCTTCCGCGAGCGTTGTCCAGTCGGCCCGATCCCAGTCGGCCGGGCCGACGTTGTCGGGGCCGGTGGACGACATGATTTTCTTGTCGGGGCAGGTCAGCGCGCCCTCTGGCAGGTGCAGCAGCCGGGCTCCGGCCGTGTGGGCCTCCTGCATGAGGCGGCGAATCTGCTCGCCGTTGTCGCGCAGCGCCGCGGTGTCGCCGGGGTCGGGGTGAACGGTGAGTTGGGCGACGGACAGTCGCAGGTGCGTGGGCTTCGGCATCGTTTCTCCTCGCGGAGTCGTGCGGAAATGCCGCAGCGCAGCGGTGTAGGACTCGCCGGTCTTGGCGGCTCGGGTGCGTACCCGGCTTTTGAAGTTCCTCTTTGCTGTCATTGGCCCTCCGCTTGTTCCGTGCGTCGATCCCCCGCGCGATCAAGACGTCCGGAACCAGCGAACCAGGACAGCGACCCGAGATATGAGAGTCCCTTTGCCTCCGTCGAGGACCGCGCGGCGGGGGCGGTCACAGGAGGTTGGGCGTGGGCCACGCCGTTGCCGACGCTAGCAGTCATGGACCGACGCCGCCATCACTGGGCAGGAGATGCCTGACGTCTCGGCCGCAGGATCCGACACGAGCGAGATCAAGGCCGTCCATTGTCGACGCGACTCGGGTCTGTCCTGGTAGTTCGTGATGCCGACTCTCCCGACGTCCGTGGCCAAGGTGTCGTAGGACCTGCGTGACACCTTGTCGCCGTTAGGGTTCCGGGTGCGTTGTGAGCGGGAGCCGTTGCGCCGTGTCGAGGGCCGCGGCGAGCCACTCCGCTAGCGGCGCCACGTCACCCTGCCAGGTCGCGCAGGGCACCACGTACCCGTCGGCATTTTCTCGCACCCAGCGTTCCGGGTGGTCGAGGAGCTTCTCCGCGTCGGCGTCGGCCAGGGCGTCGCCATCGACGAGTCGGGTGCCCCAGCCTCCGGGGACAAGGTTCCACTCCGCCGGATAGGCCGGGAAGTGCAGACGGATCAGGTCTGCCTCGTACCAGATTTTCAGGACCGCAGCGCAGGTGGCCGCCGGCCACGGGCCGTGCATGACGGGGTTTCCCAGCCAGTAGGAGCCCAAGGGGACCTCGCACAACGGTGGGCACTCGAACGCGGCGATCCTCAGCTGACGGAGGAAATCATCGACGTCGTCCACGCCGACCATGGTGCCCGACGGACATGAAGCTGGTGGCCGGGTGGGGTGACCAGCCTCCGGCGGGAGCGCTCGGGCTGCTGGGATGGCAGGAAGTAACTGCGGGGCCCGGGAGCCGGACGGCTTGGCATACTCCCTCCTTGTGAATGAGCCGTTCGTCCTGGGCGATGCCAAGGCTGTGCGGTGGGTCGTCCACCCGCCGCAGGATCCATACGGGGACGGCTACGTCTACGCGATTGCTACGGAGCTGCACGAGGACGGTATGACGGCGGCGACCATTGCCAAGGTTGATGGGATATATGTCGATCTTGCGACGACGCTGTCCGGTTTCATGGAGAGCCTCGCGGCCGACTGGCAAGGATGGGACGGCATCCGCACGTGGCAGTCGCTGGGGCGCGAACTCACCATCGACGCCCGCCACGATGGCCGCGGCCAGGTATCGCTCGGCGTGACGTTGCGGGCGCCTGGCCTCGACCGCGATGACACCGCCTGGTCGGCCACGACAACTTTTGTTGTGGAAGCAGGGGAGGAGATGACCCGGCTCGCCGCGGATCTCACCCACTTCCTTCGACCGTAGGCACCAGGCGACGGCGGGCCAGAAGTCGGTGTCCCCGATGTTTCCGCTGGTGGCGCCGTATCGACAGAACTAGTTATTTGATCAACTTCCGGTGACAGCGCAAGACCGCTGGTTCCTTCTTGAAAGAGTCAAGAGCCGTTCGGTTGTTGCGTTGCGCGGATGCTCGCCGCCAACATTGACGTGTGGCGATGTGGGCGCGAGTGTGGCTGACGACCGGCGAGGCGGCTGTGCTGCTGCGTTCGTCGCGAGTGCGGGTGGCCGATCTTTGCCTGCGCGGGCTGCTGCCGTACGTGACGATCAGCTCGCAGCGGCGGATCCGCCGCTGCGACGTCGAGGCTTTGATCGCACCCGGGATGAGCCGTGCCCAGCTTGAGTCGCTGTGGCTGCATCGCGCCGTGGCCGGTCGGCTCGTCCGGGATCCTCGCGCCGTGCTGGCCGCGGCCGCTATCAACCTGCGGAGGCTGCGGCAGATGCACCCCGAGGGCCGGGCGTGGGAGTGGCTTGATCGGTGGGACGCCGTGCTGGACCAGGGGGCCGCGGCCGTGCTGGAGACGCTGACGTCGTCGGCCGCCTACGCCGTGGAGTTGCGGGAAGCCTCGCCGTTTGCCGGCATCCTGCCGGAGGACGAGCGGCGGGCTGTGCTGGCAGCCTTCGCCGAGAGCCGCCGTGATCGCGCCCGGTTGATGCCGCGCGGGAAGTTCGAGCGGGTGCTGCGCAGCGTTTGACTGATCGGCCGCACCCAGGCGGTCGCAAATCCGTACGCATCGATGTCGGCAAGTGAGATCGAGGTGGGGTGGCGTTGTTTGTTCCAGCGGGACTCACGGCCGATCGTCGACGCTTGTTGATGTGACCGTTACCACGATTCGCTGACGCGAGCGACCGGGCGGTAGGCGGCCGGAGGGCCCGGTCCGGCGAGGATGCCACGGTGGGAGGGCTCGGTGGGGTGGGGATCGCGGCATCCGTGCACCTCTTGTCGACGTCGTTGTCGGTTCCCCGTGACCATGCGGCCACGGTCCGACAGTTAGCCTTCGTTCGTGAGTGGACGGAGACGAGCCGCGGCCATCATCGTGCGGGACGGGCGGGTATTGATGGTGCACGAGCGCAGCCTGCGGGACGGTAACCGGGAATGGTGGACGTTGCCCGGCGGTGGCATCGATCCGGGGGAGACCGCTGAGGACGCGGTACGGCGCGAGGTGCTGGAGGAAGTCGGTCTGGTGGTGAAGGAGGCTCGGTACCTGCTGGACACGCCGTATCCGTCGGGGATGACGTCGGTCTTCGCGGTGACCGTGGCGGACGGCGAGCCGGAGCTCGGGGCGCATGTCGGCGGGCCGCTGCCGGTTGGGCTCGATTGGGTGCCGCTGCCCGACGTGCGGCCGGACGGCCCGGGCCTGCCGATCCCGCCGATAATCGTCGCCCTGCCCGTGGACTGACCGGGACGGCCGCACGGACGAGGCAGACAACCGGCCTGCTCGGCGGCGGGCGGTCACCCGGTCGGACAACGAGGTGACCAGCCGGTCGGACAGCGCGGTGGTGGGTGGCCACTCGGTCGGACGGCTGGGCGGTGGCGATCATCCGGTCGGACAGCGCCGCGGTGGGTGGCCAGCCGATCCGACAACGAGGCGGTGGGCGGCCACCCCGAGCGGATAACGCGGTGGTGGGTGGCCAGCCGATCCGACAACGAGGCGACGGACGGGCCATCCGAGCGGATGACTCGGATGACGAGGTGGTGGGTGGCCAACTCGTCGGACGACTCGGGCGCAGTTTGGAACGCCGGGCGACCTACTCGGCCGGGGCGGACATGGGCCCGATTGTCGGTGTGGTGATGGTGCGACGACGTTCGCGGACGAAGTAGGCGCAGCTCACCGCGTACCCCAGGGTTAGCAGGGCGCCCACCGTCCGGACTGTGGCCGGCGTGACGGCCAGGACCGTCGCGGTGAGCGCGCTCGCCGCCCAGCAGGCGAGTAGCGCCGTGTTGATCGTGTCCTGGACGGCCCAGCCGCCGGGGGTGCGGCGGCGAGCTTGCCGCCGGATCTCGTCCAGCAGGGCGTGGCCCATCCCGATGGCGAGCAGGCCCAGCATGAGCGTGGCGAAGACGGAGTGGCCGCCGCCGGCCACCGCTGCGACGGCTGTGCCGCCGGCGAGCAGCGCGAGACCGCTGACGGTCCCGACTCGCGCTTTGCGTCTCTCCTCCACATTCAGTGACAGTCGGCAAGATCTTGCCTGGTCTGAGGCTCGGGTCGACTTCGCTGGTCAGCCGGAGCTGCTTCGGGGGAGGATGTCGAGCGTGATCGGATCCCTGAAGCTCGAACCCGCGCTGTCCCGACTTGATCTGCTCGCGATGCCGGTCACGGCCGCGCTGGAGGTGTGGCCCGCGGAGGCGCCCATTGACGGGGACCAGGTGCTGGTCGCGCCCATCGATCCGGACCTGGCCGATACGGCCGCTTTCTGCGAGGCGTACGGGGTCACGCTCGCGGAGTCGGCCAACTGCGTGATCGTGGCGGGCCGCCGCGGCGAGGTGACCCGGTACGCGGCCTGCGTGATCCTGGCGACCACCCGTGCCGATGTGAACGGGGTCGTGCGCCGGCACCTGGACGCGCGGAAGGCCAGCTTCGCGCCGATGGACGACGCCGTGCGGCTCACCGGCATGGAGTACGGCGGCATTACGCCGATCGGCCTGCCGACGTCGTGGCCGGTGCTGGTCGACGCGCGGGTTGTCGCGACGCCGCACGTGATCATCGGGTCGGGAGTCCGGCACAGCAAGATCGCCATCGCCGGGCCGGCGTTGGGCGCCCTGCCGGGTGCCGAGGTCATCGAGGGCCTGGCCCGCGAAGCCTGACATCCGGGACTCGGACGGGACCCGCGTCCGAGGTGCCGCGACCGTGTCCGGCGCCACGTCCGTGACCGGACCAGGGCGCGACGACCGGTCCGTGACCCGACCAGGGCGCGATGGTCGCGCTCGCGAGCGATGACCGTGCTGGCAAGCGGCGACCGTGCTGGCAAGCGGCGACCGTGCTGGCAAGCGGCGACCGTGCTGGCAAGCGGCGACCGTGCTGGCAAGCGGCGACCGTGCTGGCAAGCGGCGACCGTGCTGGCAAGCGGCGACCGTGCTGGCAAGCGGCGACCGTGCTGGCAAGCGATGACCGCGCTCGCGAGCGGCGACGCGAATGGCGACCGCGTCCGCAAGCGGCGACCGCGTCCGCAAACGGCGACCGTGCCCACGACCGGGCCTGAGCGCCGCGACCGAAGCCATACCCAGCAACACCCGGAAAAGACCGCGGGCGGCCGAGCGAGCCGCGGGGAATTCGGTGGACCGGGCGGCGCCGGGCTGGTTCGGTCGGGAGGTGATTGCCATCCGGTTGACGTGTTCCTCCGACCTCGCCGCCATTCAGCGCATCGAGCTCGCCGCCGGTGAGTTGTTTCGGGAGATCGGGATGGCCGATATCGCCGACCATCCCGTGCCCACGCTCGCGGTCCTGGCCGACTTTCAGCGGGCCGGCCATTCCTGGGTCGCCGTTGACGGCAGCGATCGGCCGGTCGCCTTCGTGCTGGTCAGGATTGTTGATGGCCGGGCCCACGTCGAGCAGGTCAGCGTCGATCCCGCGTACGCCCGGCGGCGGATCGGCCGCGATCTCATCGACCATGTTGAGAGCTGGGCCGCCGGCCGGGGCCTGTCGGCTCTGAGCTTGACGACCTTCCGCGACGTGGAGTGGAACGGCCCGTACTACGGGCGGCTCGGCTTCGCCGTGTTGGCGCCCGCCGGGCATGGCCCCGAACTGGCGGCGCTGATAGTCGAGGAGGTCGCGCATGGCCTGGACCCCGCGCGGCGGATCGCCATGATCCGGCCCATTCATCGTCCTCGATGATGTTTCACGTGGAACGTCATCGGGCGGCGTCGACGGCCTCGCGCCGGGCGATCTCCTCGAGGGCCGACCGGAGGGCGGCCGGCTCCTGGGCGCCCTGGATGACGTACTTCCGGTCGATCACGAAGGTCGGGACGCTGGTGATGTCGAGCTCGCGGGCCTCCGCCAGATCGGCGTTGACCGAGTCGGTGCCGGCCGGGGTCGCCAGGTAGGCCAGCGCGGCTTGCTCGTCCAGGCCGATCGAGCCGGCCAGGCGGGCAAGCTCCGCCGCCGAGCCCAGGTCGACGCCCTCGACGAAGTGTGCCCGCTGCAGCGTCTCGATCATGTTGAGTTGCAGCTCCTGGGCCGCGGCCCAGGACACGAGCCGGTGCGCGTCGAAGGTGTTGGCCGCGATCGCGCGGTGGTAGTCGATGGCCAGGCCCTCGCCTCGGGCGATCGCCGTGACGTGGGCGAGCATCTGCTCGGCCACTTCCGGACCGCCGACCTTCGTCGCCATCGCCTGCTTGATCGGCAACGGCGCCGGGACCGGTGCGGGGTCGAGCTGGTATGCCCGGAAGGTCATCGTCACTTCCCCGGCGAAGTCCACGAGCACGGACTCCAGCCGGCGCTTGCCCAGATAGCACCACGGGCAGACGAGGTCGTACCAGATCTCGATGTTCACGACTGCTCGCGGATCTGCCGCTTGAGTCGGCCCAGGATCGCCGTGCCGCCCCGGATGCGCAGCGGGCTGATCGCCGTGGCCAGGCCCATCCGGGTGTAGAGGTCGTCCGGCACGGCCAGGATCTCGCCGGTGGACGCGCCCTCCAGCCCTTCCGCCAGGATGCCGGCGAACGCCCGCGTGGTCGGGGCCTCGGGCGGGCAGTCGAAGTAGCTGCGGACGGTGTCGTCGGGCTGCACCTCGGCGCGCAGGAAGAACTGGGTCTGGCACTCCGGCACCTGCTCCATCCCCTCGTGTCCCTTGAGGGAGTCGGGCAGCGGCGGCACGGCGTCGGAGAACTCCAGCAGCATCTCAAGCACGACCTCGCGGGGCGCGGACGCGAAGTCGTCGACGATCTCGGCCAGTTTCGCAGGCATGTCGCTCACGGTCCGACCTTACGTCCAGGGGTCAGGCCGTCGTCGAGCTCGGCAGGAGGGCCATGTCACTCAGGCTGACGATGCCGACCACCTTGCGGTCGGCGTCGCAGACGAGCAGCCGGCGGACGTCGCGTTCGCGCATCGCCCGGATGGCTTCCTCCACGCCGGCCGACTGCTCGATCATGATCAGCTCTTGGGTGGCGATCGACGACAGCGTCGTCGATCGCGGCGGGAGCCCCTCGGCGATCGCGCGGACCACGATGTCGCGGTCGGTGACCAGCCCGGACATGGTCGGGCCGTTGGTGACCACCACGTCGCCGATGGACTGGTCGCGCATCGCCTGCGCGGCCTCGTCCAGCATCGTGTCGCCCGGCAGGTAGACCACCCGCCTGGTCATGACGTCA
>NZ_QHHV01000266.1:0-5215 GCF_003947245.1 Actinoplanes sp. ATCC 53533
GCGCAGTTGGACGTTGTCGACCGTCACTGGAGGCACGTCGATGCGGGTCGGGCGGCGAGGGTCGGTGTAGACCTCGACGTACTGCTCGACGTACGCGCTCGGTCCGATCGGCAACTTCTGGGCGGTCAACAACTGCCACCGATTGTTCCACCATAGCCACGCCTGCCAGACGCCGTCGGCGCCGGTTCGGACCTCCAGCCATACCTTGTCGCCGGGATTGATGGCGTATTGTTCATAGAATTGCCACGCTCCGCTGTTGGTATCGAAGGTGTAGACGCGCTGACGGCCAGAGCCGGCCCAGCCGGTCTCGGCCCAGCCCGCCTCGAGCCACGCGATGCTGCCGCTGCCCATGTCGCGCTTGACCATGAACCGGCCAGCCACGAAGTCGTAGGTGTTCTGGCGCACGGCGGCGT
This sequence comes from Actinoplanes sp. ATCC 53533, assembly GCF_003947245.1. Lineage (NCBI taxonomy): Bacteria > Bacillati > Actinomycetota > Actinomycetes > Micromonosporales > Micromonosporaceae > Actinoplanes > Actinoplanes sp. ATCC 53533. The sequence continues at coordinate 414 of NZ_QHHV01000266.1, forward strand.
CCACGACCGACATACGCCCCGAGACACCGTTCCACTCCCCGCCGGTGCCCGCGCCGAGGTGGCGGTAGCCGCTCGAGCCCAAGGCCGTCCGAAGCCGGTCGACGCGGACGACCGATTCGGGCAGACCGCTCACGGCCGCCCGGCAAGCCCCTGGTGTCCCCGGATCCGCCGGTCGGGTCGGGGGCGCAGTGGATGCGGGACCGGGTGCGCATCCCGGCAGTCGCGGCGTAACGCTCGAGGCGGCAGGTCCGGCCGCCGCCACGGCGGCCAACGACCCGATGATGGCCGCCCACCGCGCCACGGACCGGACCCTCAATCAGCACCTCGCTCGACAGCACAGCTCCTTCGCGCCTTCAACGCCGACCGACGTCAAGAGTGACGCAGCGTGGAGGCACAGCAATGCCGGCGCCGGTTCACCAAGGCAACGGACTGCCCTCCCGCATGACGGCGGGTCAGCGTGATCGTCTGACCGATGTTCTGCCTCGGTCCGGGCCGGACGGGCGGGGCTGAGGCTGCTGTTTGGATTTGGCCGGTAGTGACGCATACGCGCCCCTTCGCAGGCCGTCCACGATCTCGCCGTAGTCCCCGCCCGCGGGCACGCAGTTCTTCCAGTACTGGCACGCCAGGGGCCCGCGCCCTCTCGGTCAGTGCTGGTACGAGTAGGAACTGGCGGCGTTCTCCCAGCGCCGAGCAGCGAGTCCCACGGGCCCAGAGACGGGCCGCGGTCTGCGTCACCCGACTCGACCTACTCGGTACTGGAAGCTTTCTGTTCCTGCCGTATCCTTGGGCGGTATGACAGGAGCGCGTCGTGAACTGCACGGCGGGTGCAGCGTGGCGTTGCGCTGGTTGATCGTGGCGCTTGCCCTGTTCTTCATCGGTGCCCTGCACACCTCCCACGTCGCGGCAGTTCCGCAGCCGGGCTTCTCGGCCGCGGCCATGACGCTGTTCAGTCCTGCCGCCGAAAGCGCACATGCCACCGAGAAGTCGGGCGCGGCGCGGCCCCCGTCAGCAGCCCATCACCGTGACGGCGACGGGCAGTCCTCGCCGATTGCAGGTGCCTGCATGCTGTTTCTGACGGCGGCCGTCGGCAGCATCCTGGTCGTCGCGCTGGGCCGCGCCATCGGCCGCGGGCCTGCCTCACGGGCTGCGGCCGAGCCGCGGGGCAAGCCTCGCCGCATCAGCATCTCGTTGACCCAGCTCTGCGTTCAGCGGACGTAGCACATCCGGGTCGGCCATCTCATGCCGGCCGCTCCGACAGCGCTGTTCGCTGACTCGCGTCGCACCTGCCCCCCGCATTCACATGCGGGGCCCTGTCGTACGTCGCGGGTCCTGGATCTGTTGACAGGACATGGACATCATGACTGCTGAGGTACTCCCACCCATCCGCAAGGCGCGTACGTTGCATTGCTCCGGCGGCACCTGGAGCTACGACACATGGGGCACCACCGGACGACCGGTGCTCTTCATCCACAGCCTGCTCTTCACCCGTACCATGTGGTGGCCGGTCGCCGCGGAGCTGCACCGGCACTGCACACCCGTCGCCGTCGACCTGCCCGGCCACGGACAATCCCCCGCCCGCGTCACCTACGACCCCGTAGACCTGGTCGACGAACTGGCCGCGCTGCTCTACGCACAGACCACCCCCCACGCGCCCGTCGTCGTCGGGCACGGCACCTCGGCCGGCGTGGCGAACCTCCTCGCCCAACGTTTCGCCACCCGTGCGATCGTGCTCGTCGACCCCCACATCGACGCGCCGGCGTCACAACCCGCATCCGTCACCAGCGTGGCCAGCGGCATCCCGATCGAGGGACTGCTCACCGAGATGGACCCTGCCCAGATTCCGTCATACCTCCAGGACTTCGCAACGCCATCACACGACGCGGCGCTGCTCCAGGCGTACGGCAGATGCGTCGACCTCGACCCGTGGAACGGTGTCGCCTCCGACGCGCCGATGGCGGCGATGAACCGCTCCACCACACGCCTCGCCGTCTACAGCCGGACGCCGGATCCCGACCCCCGCCAGGCCCTACGGACGGTCAACGGCAACTGGCGCTATGCGGTCTACGGCACGGCGAGCCGGTTCCCGCACCTCACCGACGTCGACCGGTTCGCCGCCGACATCCGCTCCCAGCTGTGACCGCCATGCCGACACCGACCCGCAAGACGGTCCTCACCGTAGCCGCAATCACCGTCGTCGCCCTGCTCGCCGTCGGCTACGCCTGGATGACGCCTTCGCCGCAACCGTCGACGCAGGCGCCGCCCGGCAGCCACCGCTTCGCGGCGATCCGGCCATCGGCGCCGCAGCAAGACCAGAACGCGGCGGTCCTTCGGTACTACCGCTCATGGAAGACCGCCTTCGTCCGGCAGGCCTGCACGCCCGGCATGTATCAGATCTACTCACCCGACGCCGCCTACCCCTACATCGCCGAGGCGCAGGGCTACGGGTTGGTGATCACGGCCTCCATCGCTGAGCTGGACCCCGAAGCCAAGACCATCTTCGACGGTCTGCTCGCCTACGTGCTGTCGCATCCATCCCGCATCAACTCGGACCTGGCGGCCGCCGAACAGGACGAAACGTGCACCGATCGCGGCGGCGGTAACTCAGCCACCGACGGGGATATGGACATCGCGTACGGACTGCTGCTCGCCGACCGCCTCTGGGGCAGCGCCGACCGCTACAACTACCGAGAACTCGCCGTGCGCCGTATCCAGGCCCTCAAGGCCAGCGTCGTGAACCCCGGATCGAAGCTGATGCAACTCGGCGACTGGGTCACACCGGCCGACCGGCCCTTGTTCGACATCTCCCGCACGTCCGACTGGAACCTGCAGTACTTCCGGGCATTCGAGACCGCCACCGGTGACCCGGGATGGTCAACGATCCGGGCCGCCCACCAGCAAGCGATCACCCGCCTGCAAACCACCTACAGCCCTGCCACCGGCCTGCTACCCGACTTCGTCCGCTGGACCGGCAACGGTGTCCAGCCCGTCCGCGGCAAGGTGCTGGAGACCAGCCATGACGGCGACTACCACTTCAACGCCTGCCGCACACCGTGGCGCATCGGCCTCGACGCCGTCACCTCCGGCAGCCCGGCATCGCTGCAAGCCACACAGAAGATCAACGCCTGGTTCAAAAAAGTGACAGGCGGCGACCCGACCAAGGTCCGCTCCGGATACCGGCTGAACGGCACCGCCTACGGCGACGGCAACGACAACGCCTTCTGGGCGCCACTAGCCGTCGCCGCGATGACCGATCCGGCAAGCCAGCAATGGCTCGACGCACTCTGGACCCGACTCGCCGCCGCCCCCGGCGACCCGCAAGAGTACTTCGGCGTCAGCGTCCAGCTACAGGTCATGCTCGCGGTCAGCGGCAACGTACCCGCGTTATGACCACCTCAGCCGGCCCGAAGATGACAGGTCACAGCCGCTCTCGGAGCGTCGTCCGGCTGGCTGGTCAACAGCCCGAAGCGCTATTGCAAACTGCACGATTCGTCGTGGCAGGAGAGGAGATAGAAATGGACGCGGACGACGAAGAATTTGTGAACTGGCTGCGGCAGGCACTGGCCCGCATCAACCCGGAAGAACTGCTCGCCTTGGTCATGCCCGCCGCCTTGCCGGGCACCCCGGTCGCCTGTCTTCCACCGGCTCGCCCCGGTTCAGCCCTCGCTCGGGCTCAGAGCACCCACGCGATTCGGCACCGGCACTACCTCAAGACCCTGCGCAAGCTACGTGTGCTTGCCACCACCGACGGGCGGCTCATCGCACTGGAACCCACTATCCGTACCCGCCACGCCCAATAGCCGCGTCAGGCCCCTAGCGGTCAGGACCGCCACGGACCGGCGGTCCTGATCGGCCGCCGCGTCGACATACGCGCCAGCGGCTTCGCGATCACGTTAGGTGACCCTGACCGACCGCCCAGAGCTACCAAACGGATACAGAAGTACCGTTCGCGTCAGACCCAAACCCGATTCCGTAGCGAAGTAGCATGATGTACTGCTTGACGACAAGGCGCTGGTCACGGCCCAGTGCTGGGGCGCGTGACCCAGCCGCCAAGTAACCAGCGAGTAACTTACGCGCCAGGGTGGGCTGTTCGTCTCGTCTGCAGCGGGGCGGGATCCGCATGACGGCTCCTGGATCTACCTCGCGGAGTCGTGCTCGTCGTGGTCGACCGGCTCCAGGTCTTCGGTGTCGTCCTGGTCGTACAGGCCGGGGTAGCGCAGCGCGTCGGGGGCCTTGTTCCCAGTCGTCGGGGGTGGGCCAGTCGCAGTGGTCGGCGATGGTGATGGCGCGGGTGTCGCTGTCGTGGCCGTCGTTGGGTGATGCGGTTCATGGTGTCGTCGTAGACGAGGAACTGGCCGCGGTGGTCACGGGCGAGACCGATGTCTTCGTGGTCGGTGGCCAGCACAACGTTGACGACCGGCCGGTGTAGCCGTCGCCGCCGAGTTCGACGCACACCCTGATCGGCGCTTCGTCGCGGCCCCACCTGCGCATGATGAAGACCTCCGGGCGACGGTGATCCTTGTCTGTCAGGGTGTTGCAGTGCGTCGTGAGTGGAGTTTCTAGGACCTGATCGAGTCGTGGTCGCTGACCGACGGGGACGAGCTCGTCTCGGCGGCGTCGCAGCGCTGACGCCCAGGTCGCGAGCATCTGGGCAGGAATACCTTCACCAGGACGCCGGACGACGGTGGCGCCTGGGCTGGACGTACCGACCGGCGGTAGGTAGTTCCTCTGGCCGATCGGCTGGCGGACAACGGGTCCGCGCCTGCGCCTATGCGGTCGCGGATACTCGCTGGTTGTGATCACTA
>NZ_QHHV01000267.1:0-4395 GCF_003947245.1 Actinoplanes sp. ATCC 53533
AGTTCCGAGTTGTCGTAGGCCCATGCCGGGCTGTCGAGGTAGTCGTAATTGGTCTGCTGGTGCTCGAAGCCGCCGGTGTTGTCGTAGACGTCGACGCGGTTGACGACGTACTTGTTGAACCAGTCGATCTTGGAGTCTTCGCCCTCGGCGGCGTAGTACTGCGGGAAGCAGCGCTTGGTGTTGGCCCACGGCTTGGGCAAGGTGATGTCGTCGCACTCGGGCTTGGAGTAGGTGACGCCGATCTGCGCGCCGGACTCCGTGGTGATCGTCTCGATGCGGCTGCGGAACAGGCTCGAGTGGCCGTTGGGCGTGTCCACCCGGTTCGGCATGACGTCGGCATTCGGGTTGAAGACCACTGCCGGGTCGGTGACCGCCGGGCCACCGGCGCTGGTCACGTTGCCGGTGTGGACGATGCTCTTCAGCCACATCGGGGTGCTCTCGTTGCCGCCGGCCTGCAGGTAGGCATGTGCAAGTTTGTAGGTCCCGACGGGGGTATAGGCCGTCCCGCTGCCGGAGTAGACCTCGGTCCTGATCGCGGCGAGTCGCTTGTTGGTCCAATAGGTCGGCGAGTACTGCGACTCACAGGGGGCCTTGTCGCAGTACTGATCCCACGGCGTGTCCGGGAAGCGCTTGGCGATGGGCTTGCCGCCGCTGGTACGGCAGGTGCCGATACACCGGTCGACCGTGTCGAACAGCACCCGGTTGACCGGACGCACGGTGGACGCGTCGTCGCTGCGGCTGCCGTACTCGACCTTGGTGAGGTAACCGGACCGGTCATAGGTGGTGCGCTTGTCCTTGTCGCCCTCGCGGGCGTAAGCGCCGGTCTCCTTGCCGTAGAAATACGTGATCGTGTTCTTGTTCGGGTCGACGGCGTAGTCGAGGTTCCACCGCCAGGCACGGGTCACCCGCGACTTGGCGAAGTCCTTGTCGTAGCCGGGCTCGTCGGGATGGTTGCTGTAGACCGGCAACGTCCACGCGGACCCGGTGTCCTCACCTGATGAGGTGCCACCGTCGGTCTTGCCACGCCCGAAGTAGTACTGGGTGCCATCGACGGTCGTGACACGCCAGTAGGTCTTGTCGTCATCGCCGTTGTCGATGCCTTTGACCTGCTCGATCCGCGAACCGTCGTCGGCGACACCGTGGTAGCGCACATTCGAGTCGCCCGGTCCGCTGTCGGTGGCCGCATCCTTGACCAGTTCGGTCGACGCGCCGTTGAACGACATCGTCGCGTTGTCGTTGAACCAGCACTGGTCGTCACCGGCGACATCCTTGTTGTTCGCCGCCTTACCGCCCTGCTCACCCTTGTCGTCGGCGCAGGAACGGTAGCTGCGCTCGATGTAACCAGGCTCGAGCGACCACCCGTCACCGATCCACGAGCCCTGGGTGTTGTTACCGGAGGTGCGACCGTCGATCGATGCCGAGGAGTAGCTCAGCGCCAGGTCGGGTGCCATGCCGCCGGGCGGCGGCGGGGTCTTGATCGGGTACGACCAGGCGAACGCTCCGTTCTGCTGCGACACCTGCCAGGTCGACGCAGGCGTGAGCGTGGTCGCCTTGTAGTCGCCGTTCTCACCTTCCGGTGCGGCGGCCAGAGCGAACGAGGACACCGCTCCCGCCGCGGCCAGGGACACACTCGCAGTGACCGTCGCGCGACGGGTGTCGTTGGTCGACGGCACCGGCTGGCCATCGGAGAGTCGGACCAGCCGCAGCCGGCTCAGCGCATCACCGCTGAACATGCCGGCCACCGAGCGGTAGTCCACCGCGAGGCGGACCTGCCCGGCCTGCTTCACACCGTCGGCGCGGGCCACCCGGACCACGAGACCGCGCACACCGAGACCCTGCGCGGCGGTGCGACTCAACGAGCTGACCCGCACCTTGCGCACCGTGCCCTCGGCGTCTCGTGCGGCCGCATTCTGTGAGGCGGGGGCCTTGGTCACTGAGGCGACGGAGATGGGTAGCTGCCCGGCCCGAACGCGGGCAGTGGACTGCTGGGTGAGGTCCACCACCTGTTCATCCGCTGGCATCTCGGGGTCGGGTGGCAGGTCGGCTTCGGTGAGTTCGCGAGCCTCCGCGGTGTATTCCGGCAGAGGCTTCGCGACCACCGGTGTCACCTTGATGCCTTTGACATCGGTGGGCGTCGCAGCCGCGAGGGCCGCGGCCGCCGGAGCGTCCGGGAGTTGCCCGACGATGCCTGCCACCAGCGGCAGCACGAGCAGCGCCCGCAGCAGCCGTGGGCCTGTGCGCCGGCTGCGCCGAGAGGTACGCGAAAGTGCGGCGTTCGCCGTCACACCAGTCTCCTGTCAGCCGCTGACGCGGCGGTCCCCCGTGTACCGGCCAGAACCGGCTGAGCAATCTCGGATACGAGTAGGTGCTGCGTCACTGGTCTGTCACCCGGGCGCAGCCGGTGATGGCGGTGTCCCGGGCGAGATCGCAGGCGGCGGTCCGCCCGGGACAGCGATCGATCAGGTCAGGCTTCCGGGATCTGTTCGGCCTGCGACTTCTCAAAGATGTCCTGCTCCGACCAGACACGCGGAGTCACATGGACCTCGTCGATCTCGCCGACCCACTGGTCGCTGAGCGCGCTGGTCCAGCCGCGACCGATCGCGAACTTGCCGGTGGCCTCCCAGGTCGCCGTGCCGGGAGTCTCGGCCAACACCCCATCGGTCGCTGGCGTGCCGTTGACGTACAACTGAATCTGCTTACTGAACGGGTTCACGATGCCGACCAGATGCACCCAGGCTCCCGCCTCGACGTGGCTGGTGGTGCAGGCGTCTGTCGTGGCGGCACCGACCGTATCGGTGGCCGCAATCGTGAAGCACCAGGCCGGATCGTTTGCGCTGTCGGTGTCGATGTTCAGGTCCGTGCGATAGCCGAGCTTGAACATGGAGGTGTTCGTGCCGTCCTGCGAGACCGCCACGCGAGCAACGGCCGGCAGCGGCGACGGTTCTTCGCTCTGCTCGTCGTCGGGCGGCGTCTGCTCCTCGTCGGGGTCGTCACCGGTACCGGGATCGGGTTCCGGCTGCGGATCGGTACCGGGATCGGAGCCGTCGTCGGTCGTGGGCGGCCCCGGCAAACGCACCCAGGCGGCGACGGTGAAACCTGCCGCGGAGCGGGTGTCGAACACCGGCGCGGAGGTAGTGAGCTCACCGCTACCGGAGAACGTCATGGCCGAATCGCCCCCCTTGCCGGCAACCGACCATACGGTGCCCGTACCCGAGGCCGTGACGGGACGGTTGTTGTCGGGCGCTGAGGCGGCTGTCGTACCCGTTCCCTCATCGAGCGACCAGTACCAGGCCTCGCCCACCGGGCGGACCTTGAACAGGTAGTCGGTGACCCCGGACAGATTCCCTGCGGTGTCGATCGCCTTGACCGTCAGGGTGTTGACCAGGTCTCTGGTCGGTTCGATCGTCCGCTGCACCACACCGGTGCTCAGCGGCGTAACCGACGTCTCTTCGGCGCCGTTAAGCGAGTAGGTGTAGGTCTTCACACCATCGGCCGAGTCGCCGGGGCTGAACGTGAACACGCCGGGCACCTTCGGACCGCCGTTCCAGCCGTCCACCGGATACTTGTCGCTGGAAACCTTCGGTTTGTTCGGGTTCGCTGTGTCGACCTTGAATCCGAACCAGTCGGAATAGGCACCGCAGAGGTAACCGTCACAGGCCTTGCCCCGCCAGGCGTACGACCCGTCCTTCAGATCGGACTTGAGCTGCCAGGAGCGCGGGCTGTTGCTGGCTATGCCAGTCATGGTCTTCGCAGAGGTGGCGACCAGGGTGGCCTTGTTGCCGGTGTAGACCTCGTACACGTACATCAGCTTGCCGGCGTTGGGGTCGGCCGCCTTCATCCTCAGCGTCGGTCGCTTCGTCGACGTGACCGCAGTGCCGCTGCCACACGCCGCGTAGCACGGGCTGAACGCCAGACCGGTCGGCTTGCCGGGGGTGTGGTTGTAAAAAATGTCGAGGTACGCCGAGTCCGGCACCAGCTTCTTCCACTGGAACTCGTCGGACTCGCTCTTGGCCCGGAACGCCAGGGTGATCGTGCTGCTCGCCGTCGCATCCTGGAAGGCATCCCTGACCGCTGTCTGGGCGAACCTGACCTCGTCATTGCCCTTCGGGCAAGCGCTCTTGTTCGCGGTCGCGTTGACCTGGCCCAGCGACTTCCACCACTTGCCCTTCGTGCTGTTCCACGTCACCGACGCTGACTTCTCGACCCGGTTGGTACGCCACAGCTGGAACGGCGACGGCGAGCAATTGGCGCTGTGCCGCACGTTGACCAGCACGGCCGCCCTCTTGATCGTGGCGTCCTTGAGCTTCGTCACGTCGAACTGCACGATCGTGCGCCAGTCGTCGTCCGAGGAACCGTGCCACACCTGGCCCACCCGCATGTCACCACGCGTCGACT
>NZ_QHHV01000268.1:0-10680 GCF_003947245.1 Actinoplanes sp. ATCC 53533
TAGGCGCCCCTGATGTCCTCGAGGGGGATCGCGACGCGCGCGGTCCGACTGCGGATCGACGGCAGTTCCAGCAGGTTCAGGTCGAGGCGCCGCAGCAGGACGCCGACCTGCTCCGGGACGTTGTCGAGGGCGGCCTTCTGCTGGGAATACGGCAGCTTCGCCGCGTCCACCTTCGGGTTCTCGTCGGTATAACCCTCGATTGCCGCCTTCCGGTCGGCCGTGTTGGGTTGGGTGGTCGCGATCATCACACCGAAGGCACGTTCGTTCTGCAGGTGATCGACCAGTCCACCAGCGGCCTGCGACAGCACCGACAGGGTGCGGGCGCGCTCGGCGTCACTGGCTTCGTTGATGTGGTCGATCAAGCCGTTGGTGCCGACGACAACCGTCGCCAGCGTCGGCACGAGCATGATGAGCCCGAGCTTCGACCAGATCGGCAGATCCCGCAGCCGGCCGGCCGGCCGGCGGAGACGCGACATGACAGCGTTCGCCGTCTTGGGGCGCTTGCTCACGTCACCGTCCTCCTGATTCGGACCCGGCCATCGGATCACCGGGCACCGCACACGGCCGACTCACCGGGTCGGGCCCCCGAGATTCCATCACGACGAGTGTCAAAGAGAAAGAGCAGGCCGACCCGGACCGTTTGTGTGATGCGATGTTGCGTCCGAAGAGTTGCACATCGCCGGCCGATCGTCACTGCTCGTATATCGGTGCGTCTCTTAAAGTCACTCGCCTTGATCGGCGCGACGGGGTTGCCGCACGCACCGATCAGACCGGATCCATCAGCAATCGCGGCAGCACTGACGATTGCTCGCACGGGAGCCAACGGCAAGGCAAGATGCCGGATTGTGCAGTGTTTGAGACAGCAGTCTGTCCGAAAGGATGAGGCGGCTGGCCAAATCGACAGTCTCGCGAGACGAAAGTATGGACGTGTCGCCAATGCCGCTTAAAAGCGGACTTTAGGTCAACAACTTCGCGTACGCCGGCTTGATCACATCGTTGATGATGGCCAGCCGCTCGTCGTACGGGATGAACGCCGACTTCATCGCGTTGATCGTCAGCCACTGCAGCTCACTCCAGCCCCAGCCGAAGGCCTCGGCGAGCAGCGCCATCTCACGTGACATCGAGGTGCCGCTCATCAGCCGGTTGTCGGTGTTGACCGTGACCCGGAAACGCAGGTCGTGCAGCAACCCGATGGGATGCTCGGCGATCGAGGGCGCCGCCCCGGTCTGCACGTTGGACGACGGGCACAGCTCCAACGGGATCCGCTTGTCCCGCACGTACGAGGACAGCCGGCCCAGGCTGCTCCCGGTGATGTCGTCCACGATCCGCACGCCGTGCCCCAGCCGGTCGGCGCCGCACCACTGGATCGCCTGCCAGATCGACGGCAGCCCGAACGCCTCGCCGGCGTGGATGGTGAAGTGGAAGTTCTCCCGCTGCAGATATTCGAAGGCGTCCAGGTGCCGGGTGGGCGGGAAGCCCGCCTCCGCGCCGGCGATGTCGAAGCCGACCACCCCGGCGTCGCGGTAGCGGACCGCCAGCTCGGCGATCTCCTGCGAGCGGGCGGCGTGCCGCATCGCGGTCAGCAGCGTGCCGATCCGGATCTGGCTGCCCTGCGCGGCCGCCTCGGCGCAGCCGTCGCGGAATCCGGCGTGCACCGCGTCCACCACGTCGTTCAGGCTCAGGCCACGCTCCAGGTGCTGCTCGGGCGCGTAGCGGATCTCGGCGTAGACGACACCGTCGGCGGCGAGATCCAGCGCGCACTCGCGGGCGACCCGGTGCAGACCCTCCTCGGTCTGCATCACCGCGACGGTGTGCGCGAACGTCTCCAGGTAGCGTTCCAGCGACCCGGAGTCGGCCGCGGCGACGAACCACTCCCCCAGCCGCGCCGGGTCGGTCTCGGGCAGCTCGTGCCCGACCGCGGCGGCGAGCTCAACGATCGTGGCCGGCCGCAGTCCACCGTCGAGGTGGTCGTGCAGCAGGGCCTTCGGGGCTTTGACGATGTCGGCGTGGGTGATGGCGACCATCAACAGATGCTAGAGGGAAGCTGCCAATGATCGACGGCGCATTGCCGTACCTGCGGTGCCCGGTGTGCGGCCAACGGCTGGATCGGGCCGATGACCAGGCACTTCGCTGCCACCAAGGACACAGCTTCGACATCGCGCGGCAGGGCTACGTGAACCTGACGGCCGGCCGGTCGCCCCATCCGGGCGATTCGGCCGAGATGATCGCGGACCGGTCGACCTTCCTGGCGGAGGGCCACTACGACTTCATCGCGCGGGCACTGGCCGAAACGGCACGGACGGACGACGGCCTCATCCTGGACGCCGGTACGGGCACCGGCGACTACCTGGCCCGCGTCCTGGACGCCCGGCCCGCCGCCACCGGCCTGGGCATCGATGTCTCGAAACCGGCCCTGCGCCGCGCGGCACGCGCCCACCCCCGGGCAGGCGCGGCCCTGGCCGATCTCTGGCGCCCATTGCCCCTGGCGGATGCCTCGGTCGCGGTCCTGCTGAACGTCTTCGCGCCCCGCAACGGCCCGGAGTTCCACCGGGTCCTCCACCCCGACGGCATGCTCCTGGTCGTCACCCCGGCCCCGGACCACCTGAGGGAGTTGGTCGAAGCCCACGGCCTGATCCGCGTCGACCCCGCGAAGGCCGACCGCGTGGCGGGAACCCTGGGTGCCGCCTGGCGCGCCGAGAGCGTCTCGACCCACCGCCGCACCATGCACCTGACCGCGGCAAGAACCCGAACCCTGATCGGCATGACCCCGAGCGCCCGCCACATCCCGCTCGACGAGGTCCAGGCGACCGAGATCACCGCCACTGCGGCGATCACCCTGACGGTTTACCGCCCGGCCTAGACCGAGAGATCGACCTCTTCCCACTCCGGCGGCTCCTCGTGGTACGGGCCGGTGAACACCACCGCCCATTCCAGCGCCCACCTCCGCTGCCCGATGGCGTTGCTGTCCATCTCGCCCGGCACCGGCCGCCCGGCCTTCTCGGCCTCCTGGAAGGCCCAGTCCAGGCAGTAGTAGAGATCCAGCAGCACCGCCGCCTCGGTCGCGGCGCGCGGCGCGACCAGCGACCGCGACCGCCACCGGTCGAACGGTTCCCCGGCGGGCAGGTCCGGCATCTGCTGCATCATCCGGTCCTCGGGCGGCGCCGTCGGGTCCAGGTGCCGGCTCAGCCCGAGCAGCCAGGCCAGCGCGAACACCGCGTCGTGGTGCAGCACGAAGGACCGGTGGTCGCCCTTGCCGCCGGCCACGAACTGCCATTCCGGCGGTGTGACGAAGTCCACCAGGTGCGAGCCGAGCAACCAGCTCATCGCCGCCTCGGTGGGCATGCCGAAGCAGCGCGCGACGACCACGTGCAGGACCGCCGCGCGGGCCTCAAGCTCGGTCGTCGGGCGCAGTTCGACGCCGTCACCCGGCTCCCAGACCAGCGGGAACGCGGGCGGGGGCAGCGGCAGGCCGAGCCGGTCGAGCTCGCTCAGGCTGGCGTCGCGCACCGCTCGGGGGTCGGGGGCGGCTTTCATGACCGCTCAGGCTATGCGGTCGATCAGCAGCGGTGCCGGGGCGGGCGCGCTCGGCGCGATCCGGACCGCGCCGCCCGCGGTCGCCAGCGCCGCCGGGATCCGGCCGGCCTCATCGGTACGCAGTTCGAGCAGCACGTCGCCGGCCCGGACGGGGTCGCCCGGCCGCACCTTGAGCATGATGCCCGCACCGAAGCTGACCGGGTCCTCCTTGCGGGCCCGGCCCGCGCCGAGCCGCCAGGCCGCCAGGCCCACATCCAGCGCGTCGATGCCGGCCACCACGCCGTCGGCGGTGGCGCGCAGCACCTCGGTCTCGCGGGCGGTGGGCAGCGGGGCGTCCGGGTCGCCACCCTGGGCCCTGATCATCGCCCGCCACGAGTCCATCGCGGCACCGGACGCGAGGACCTTCGCCGGGTCGGCGTCGATGCCGGCCACGGCGAGCATCTCGCGGGCCAGGGCCAGGGTCAGCTCGACCACGTCGGCGGGACCGCCGCCGGCCAGCACGTCCAGCGACTCCCGCACCTCGACCGCGTTGCCGACGGCCAGGCCGAGCGGGGTGTTCATGTCGGTGAGCAGGGCGACCGTCCGCACGTCGTGCGCGTTGCCCAGCTCGACCATGGTCCGGGCCAGCTCCCGGGCCATCTCGACGTCCTTCATGAACGCGCCCGTGCCGACCTTGACGTCGAGCACCAGCGCGCCGGTGCCCTCGGCGATCTTCTTGCTCATGATCGAACTGGCGATCAGCGGGATGGCCTCGACCGTGCCGGTGACGTCGCGCAGCGCGTACAGCTTGCGGTCGGCGGGGGCGAGCCCGTCGCCGGCCGCGCAGATGACCGCGCCGACGTCCTGCAGCTGACGGACGAACTCGTCGTTGCTCAGCGCGGCGCGCCAGCCCGGGATCGATTCCAGCTTGTCCAGGGTGCCCCCGGTGTGCCCGAGGCCGCGCCCGGAGAGCTGCGGCACCGCGGCACCGCAGGCGGCGACCAGCGGGGTGAGCGGCAACGTGATCTTGTCGCCGACGCCGCCGGTGGAGTGCTTGTCCACGGTCGGCCGGGAGACGGCGGACAGGTCGAGACGCTCGCCGCTGGCGATCATCGCGGCGGTCCAGCGGGCGATCTCCGCGGGGGTCATCCCCCGCAGCAGGATGGCCATGGCGAGCGCGGACATCTGCTCGTCGGCGACGACGCCCTTGGTGTACGCGTCCACGACCCAGTCGATCGCGGCGTCGGACAGCACGCCGCCGTCCCGCTTGGCCCGGATGACGTCGACTGCCGCGAAACCGGTCATGCCATCACCTCCGCTAGCGCTCCGGTGATGACATTCGTCGGGCGCGGAGTTGATGATTCGCTCGCAAGCTCGCTCACTATTGCTCCCACTTGGTTCCGATGCCTTCCGGCGGTGCTCCCTCGCCGGCCCAGGACAGGCCGCCTTCGGCGTCCACGACCACAACCCTGGGGGTACGGGTGAGCCCCCAGGTCACGGCCGCGGCGGCGCTCGGGAAGTTCGGTCCCTCCTCCAGGACGCCCTTCTCCGCGTCGGCTTCCCCCGGGCTGCCCGCCGACCGCTCCCAGTAGCCGGTCCAGACCTGTTCGCCGCCGGCGAGGTCCGGGTGCACGAAGACGGTCCCCCGCCCCCGCCACTTCGCGAGCTGGGCGGGCACCGCCGGCACCGCGGACGGCCCGGTGATCTTCTCGATGTCCTCGGGCCCGAACGCGTTCGGCAGCAGCTCCGCCATCCGCAGCGGCCGGGGCAGCGCCTCGACGAGGCATTCCGCGCCGCCGTGCTCGTAGAGCAGCTGGCGGCAGCGCCCGCACGGCATCAGTGGCAGCCCGTTGGCGTCGACGCACGAGACCGCCACCAGCCGGCCGCCGCCGGTGGCGTGCAGCGAACTGACCAGGCCGCACTCGGCGCACAGCCCGACACCGTAGGAGGCGTTCTCCACGTTGCAGCCGACCACGACGCGGCCGTCGTCGACCAGCCCGGCCACGCCGACCGGGAAGTCGGAGTACGGGGCGTAGGCACGGCGCATGGCCTCAATGGCGGCGGCCCGCAGCGAGCCCCAGTCGATCTCCATGCCGCCGATTCTGCCCCACCGCCGTTTCCGCCGGTCGCGGCTCCCCCAAGGCCGTGGTTCAGAAGTGGGCCGGGCTGCGCCGGGCCCCCTTCTGAACCACGGCCTAGCAACCGATCAGCTCTTGATGTAGGGCTGCCCGTCCGCGGCCGGCGCGCGCACCCGGCCCACCAGGCCGGCCACCGCGATGATCGTCGCCAGGTACGGCAGCATGTTCAGGAACTGGCTCGGCACCGAACTGCCCGCGACGCTCAAGTAGGTGGCCAGCTTCTGCGCGAAGCCGAAGAACAGCGCCGCGCCCAGCGCCCCGAACGGGGTCCAGCGGCCGAAGATCAGCGCCGCGAGGGCGATGAAGCCCGCGCCCGCCGTCATGTTCTTGTTGAAGCTGCCCGTGGCCACCAGCGTGAAGTAGGCACCGCCGGCACCCGCGATCACGCCGCCCAGCAGGACGTTGAGGTAGCGCAGGCCGCGCACCCGGATGCCGACCGTGTCCGCCGCCGTCGGGTGCTCGCCGACCGCGCGGGTCCGCAGGCCCCAGCGGGTCCGGGTGAGCCCGAAGTGGATCGCGAAGACCAGGATCAGGGCGAGCCAGACCAGCAGGTTCGTGTCGAACAGGACCGGGCCGACGACCGGGATGTCGGCCAGGCCGGGGATCCGCCACTCGGGCATCCGCGGCGGCTGGTTGTACGACTGCGCGTCGGTCTGCATCAGACGCTCGTACAGGAAGCCGGTCATGCCCAGCGCGAGCAGGTTGAGCACGATGCCGACCACGACCTGGTCCACCAGGTAGCGGATCGCCAGCACGGCCAGGATCGCCGCGATGAGCACGCCGCCGATCGCCGCGCTGACCACTCCGGCCCAGACGCTGGTCGCCATCGTGCCGACCAGGGCCGCGCCGAACGCGCCCATCAGGAACTGCCCCTCGATGGCCACGTTGACCACACCGGAGCGCTCGCCGAGCACGCCGGCCAGGGCACCGAGCACCAGGGGAACGGCCAGCTCCAGCGTGCCGCTCGCGGTGTCGACCAGCGGCAGGAACTTGCCCGCCACCTGCCAGCACAGGAACGACAGCACGAAGCCGAGGATGCCCAGGCTCAGCACGGAGGTCTGGAACCGGCGGGCCAACCCGGCCAGCAGCACCGCGCCGGCGGCCATCGCGACCAGGCCGAACAGGATCGTGCCGAGCTGGCCGTCGATGGACAGCGCCGCGCCCGCGGCGTCCTCGCTGAGGGTGAACCGGGCGGTCTCCGCGGGTGCGAGCGGGCCGAAGATCGCCGTCGCGATCAGCCCGATCAGCACCACGCCGACACCGAGCCGGCGCTGCCGGTCCCAGAACCGGGCCGGTGCCGTGGTCTGCGTCAGGTCCTCCACCGTCGCCGTCGACATCGGGGTCACCAGCCCTTCGCCATCGATGCGCCGAGCCGCGCGGAGCGGGCGGCTCGCAGGTGGAAGATCGCCTTCACCAGCGCCGGTGCGGCGATGAAGATGACGATCAGGGCCTGGAGCACGGTCACCAGCTCCAGGGAGATGCTCGAGAACGACTGCATCCGGTTGCCGCCGGCGCGCAGGGCGCCGAACAGGATCGCGGCGGCCAGCGTGCCCCACGGCCGGTTGCGGCCGAGCAGGGCGACCAGCAGGCCGTCGAAGCCGATGTTGCCGGCCACCTGGGTGGTCAGGGCGTGCGCGGTGCCCAGCACCTGGGTCGCGCCGCCGAGCCCGGCCAGGCCACCGGCGGTGACCATGAGCAGGGTGTACGTGCGCGCGACACTGATGCCGGCGGTCTTCGCCGCGGCCGGGTTGGCACCGACGGCGCGCAGCTCGAAGCCGAACGCCGACCGGTTCAGCAGCCAGGCGACCGCCGCAGTGGCCAGGACGGCGAGCACGATGCCTAGGTTGACCCGGACCTCCCCGCCCACGGCCGGCAGCTGCGCCGAGGAGTCGACCGGCTCGCTGATCGCGTCGCTGCGCCCGCTCTGCTGGATGCCCTTCTGCAGGATCAGCCAGCTCAGGAAGAGGTTCGCGGTGTAGTTCAGCATGATCGTGACGATGACCTCGTGCGCGCCGGTGCGGGCCTTGAGGATGCCGGGCACGAAGCCCCAGAGCGCGCCGCCGAGCAGGCCGGCGACGAGCGCGGCGATCAGGTGGATCACCGGCGGCAGCGGCAGCAGGAAGCCGGCCAGCCCGGCGCAGATCGTGCCGACGACCGCCTGGCCCTGGCCACCGATGTTGAACAGGCCGCCGCGGAACGCCAGCGCCACCGACAGGCCGGTGAACACCAGCGGGGCCGCGTAGGTCAGCGTCTCGGAGATCGGGAAGAAGACCTGGCGCCAGGTGCCGGAGCCGTCGGCCCAGGCGGTGATGGCGGCCGGGTCGACGATCGCACCCTTGAGCAGGTCGGCGTACGCGTTGCTGACCACCGTCCAGCTGGCGCTCAGGGCGTCGCCCGGGCGGGCCGTGAGGTAGGAGAACGTCTCCAGCACCGCCGGGTCGGACACGATGATCAGGATCGCGCCGATGACCATGGCCAGCACGACGGAGAGCGCCGTCACCGTGACCGTGTTGGCCGACCACAGGTTGTGCATGAAGTGGCTCAGGAAGGAATCGCCGTCGCCTGGCTTCTCCGGCGCGGGCTTCGCCTTCTCCGGAGCCGCGGCCTTCTCAGGAGCGGCGGCCTTCTCAGGAGCGGCAGCCGGCTCAGGAGCGGCAGCGGCCGGTTCGTCGGTGGTCACTTGGTCCCCTTCTCTGCGACCCCGTCGCCGTCCACGTCGTCCCCCGCGGGCGCGGCCTCGGCGGCCGGCTCAGCCGGCGCCGATGGGTCGGTGATGCCCGCCATCAGCAGGCCGATCTCCTCGCGCGGGGTGTCCGGCGAGACGATCGCCAGGATGCGTCCCCGATACATGACCGCGATCCGGTCGGCCAGGGCCGCGACCTCGTCCAGCTCGCTGGAGACCACCAGCACCGCGGTGCCGACGTCCCGCTCGTGCACGATCCGGCCGTGGATGAACTCGATCGATCCGACGTCCACCCCGCGGGTCGGCTGCGAGGCGATGAACAACCGCAGCGGCCGGGACAGCTCCCGGGCCACCACGACCTTCTGCTGGTTACCGCCGGAGAGCGTGCTGACCGCCGCGTCCGGCGAGGGCGTCCGGATGTCGAACTGCTCCACCCGCTCGCGGGCCGCCACCGCCACCGCCGCCGGGTTGAGCCGGAACGCGTTGCCGTACGGCGACCGGTCGTACTGGTCGAGCACCAGGTTCTCGGCGACGGTGAACTCCTTGACCACGCCGTCGAGGCTGCGGTCCTCGGGCACGTAGCCGACGCCGGAGCGCAGGATCTGCTTGGTGCTCATGCCGATCAGGTCCTCGTTGTCGAGGAGGATCGTGCCGGCCCGCGGCTCGCGCAGGCCCATCACGGCCTCCACGAGCTCGGTCTGGCCGTTGCCCTGCACCCCGGCGACACCGAGCACCTCGCCGGCCCGGACGACCAGGTCGACGCCGTCCACCGCGCGCACGCCGCGGTCGTCCTCGACGATCAGGCCGGAGATCTTGAGGACCTCCCGGCCGGGCTCGGCCGCGGCCTTGGTGACCTCGAGGTTGACCGCGCGGCCGACCATCAGGGCGGCCAGTTCGTCCTCGGGGGTCTCCGGCGACGCGGTGCCCACGGTGCGGCCGCGCCGGATCACGGTGATCCGGTCGGCGATCTCCTTGACCTCTTTGAGCTTGTGGGTGATGAACACGATGGACTTGCCGGCGGCGGCGAGCCCGCGCATGACCGCGAGCAGCTCGCTGGTCTCCTGCGGGGTGAGCACCGCGGTCGGCTCGTCGAGGATCAGCAGGTCGACATCGCGGGTCAGGGCCTTGACGATCTCCACCCGCTGCTGGGCGCCGACCGGCAGGTTCTCCACCAGGGCGTCGGGGTCGACCGGCAGGCCGTAGCGCTCGGAGACCTCGAGGACCTCGCGCCGGGCCCGGCGCCGGTCGAGGAAGCCGGCGCGCACCTTCTCCGCGCCGAGGGCGATGTTCTCCGCCACCGTGAAGACCGGAACGAGCATGAAGTGCTGGTGCACCATGCCGATGCCGGCCGCGATGGCGTCCCGGGGGCTGCGGAAGGTCCGCGCCACGCCGTCGACGAGCACCTCGCCCTCGTCGGGCTGCAGCAGCCCGTAGAGCTGGTTCATCAGGGTGGACTTGCCCGCGCCGTTCTCACCGAGCAAGGCGTGTACCTCGCCCGGTTCGACGGTCAGGTCGATGTGGTCGTTGGCCACCAGGTCGCCGAAGCGCTTGGTGATGCCGCGCAGTTCGAGTCTCAGCGGAATCTCCTGCAAACGAGAGGCTGGTGATCAACGGGGGGACGTTAGCAGCCTGAGCAGAGCCGCCGCGCAGGCCGCGGGAGTTTCCCCGCGACCGCGCGGCGGCCGGAATGCTTGGTCGAAGCCCTGATCCTAGGAGCGGATCACTTGGGGGCGTTGGCCGACTCGACCTTGACCGTGCCGGCGATGATGTCCGCCTTGAGCTTGTCGACCTCGGCCTTGAGGCCGGCGTCGACCTTGCTGTCGAACTGGTTGTACGGCGCGATGGAGACGCCGTTGTTCTCCAGCGTGCCCAGGTAGCCCGGGGTCGACGCCAGCGGCTTGCCCGAGGCGCCGTCCGCGACAGCCGTCTCGACCGCGTCGGTGATGTTCTTGACGACCGTGGTCAGGAACACGTCGCAGTACTGCTCCGCGCTCTTGCAGCCGTCCTGGTCGACCCAGATGACCGAGACCTTGCCGCCGGACGCCTTGGCGACGTCCGCGGTACCCAGGCCCGTGCCGCCGGCCACCGGCATGATGACGTCGGCACCCTGCGAGACCTGCGAGTTGGTGATGGTCTTGCCCTTGGCCTGGTCGCCGAAGTTCTCGGCGAAGGTGCCGTTCTGCTTGGCCTTGTCCCAGCCGATGACTGCGACGTTCTTGCTCTTCTGCTTGTTGTAGTACGCCACGCCGTCGGCGAAGCCGTCCATGAAGACGGTGACCGGCGGGATCTTCAGGCCGCCGTAGGTGGCCACCTTGCCGGTCTTGGAGTAGCCCGCCGCCACGTAGC
>NZ_QHHV01000269.1:0-17187 GCF_003947245.1 Actinoplanes sp. ATCC 53533
CCACCGACTTGCGGTAGCGGAAACGCTGGGCATGCATGTCGAACGAGAGGTGGATGCTTCCGTCCTCGTGCGAGAGCCCGATGCTGATCACATTGTGTGAATCAGTGGTGGTGGTGCGATAGTCCGTCAGGCGAATGGTCTGCCACGTGCCGTTCGTCGGACGCCGGGAGACGTTGACATAGCCCTCCTCGTCCCAGAACGCCGCGTATTGCCATCGGCGATGCGAGACGATGCCGTCCTGCTGGAATGATTCGCCGTTCATCAATCCCGTGTAGCTCTCCGCGGTGCGGCCCTGGGTGGTCAGCGTGGTCGTGGTCGGCGTGTTCACCGTCGGGGACGCGGCCGAGGCCGGCGAGCTGAAGGTGACGATCAGCAGGAGCCCGACCAGCACCGCGCCGGCTCTGCAACGTTTCAAGACCGTCATCGAAGATCCCCCTCGTAGTGCGCACCTGCCTGACCATCAGTTTATGCATGTCAATGAATGATGAGGTTGAGGGCAATCGCCAGCTGTCGCTGCGCACCGCGCCCTCCTCGGACCCACCCTCGGGCCGGCGCATCACCCATCCAAACAGTGATGGGGCACACCCGCTCCCATGGACCGCTTGGCGACAACCTGTCGTAATCTTTACGACAGGTTGTCCTATAAAGGAGTGTGGAGTCGTGCCGAAGCAAACCCAAGAGTTGATCGTCGTAACCGGAGCCTCCACGGGCATGGGCGCGTCAGCCGCCCGCGAACTGGCTCGCCGAGGATTCCACGTCCTGGCCGGCGTGCGACGCGACCGCGACGCCGACACCATCCGATCGCCCGGCATCGAGCCGGTCATCCTCGACATCACCGAGCCCGAGCAGGTGGAGGCGCTCGCCGCGCGGGTCGCCGGCGACCCGCGCGCACTGCACGCGCTCGTCAACAACGCCGGCATTCAGGTGAACGCCCCGGTCGAGGCCCTGCCGATGGCACAGTGGCGGCGGGTGTTCGAAGTCAACCTGTTCGGCCACATCGCCGTCACTCAGGCGCTCCTACCCGCGCTGCTGCGCAGCAAGGGACGCGTGATCAACATCAGCTCGATCGGCGGCAAGGCCGCCATGGCCACCTACGGCGCGTACGCCGGCGCGAAGTTCGCCCTGGAGGCGGTCAGCGACTCGCTCCGCCGGGAGGTCGCATCACTGGGCGTACAGGTGGTCGTGGTCGAACCCGGCGGCATCCGCACGGAGATGGCCTCCCGCGGGGTAGCGACGGCGAACCACCTGGCCGCCCAGATGACGCCGGAGCAGACAGAACGCTACGGGAGCCTGGTCCAGGCGAACAACACGCTGATGGCCGCGGGCACCGCATCAGGCGTGACCGCCGACGCCGCTGCCCGGGTCATCGCGAAGGCCGTGACCTCCCGCAAGCCACGCACCCGCTACACCGTCGGCCGCGATGCAGCCCTGATCATCCCGCTGATCCGGATGCTGTCCGACCGCACGCTCGACCGCGTCCTCGCCGCCAACCTACGCCGCTATCACCCGAAGGAAACCACTGCATGACCCACCGCGACCTCCCACCCGCACACGATCACCGACTCAGGCGCCGGGCTGCCCGGCGCCGGCCCTCGCGCTGAGCGGGAGGTGAAGCGGAGCGCGAGGCACACGGCAGCCGCGCGGGGTGAGAGCAGGCCCGGGGCGAGAAGGAAGCCGCGGTGGGAAAGGATGGTCGGATGCCGCGAATCCGGGGAGCCAGCATCGAGGAGCACCACGAGATGGTGTGGGCCGACCTCGCCGAGGCGATGCGGCAGCTCCTGCTCGAGCGCGACTACGACTCGATCAACATGGGCCACATCGCGGCCCGGGCCGGGCTTGCGCGCAACACGCTGTACAACTACGCCCCAGACAAGAGCGCGCTGGTCCTGGCGCTGACCCGGCACGCGGGCCAGCCCGCGGTCGAGCGAGTGGCCGCGATCGCCGAATGCTCCGCGGACCCGGCTGCGGAGCGGATGCGGGAGATCATCGCGGCGGTCCTGGAGGCATTCACGGACCAGCTCGTGCAACTGATGTTCCGTCTGCCGTTCGCCGAAGGGCCGAAAGGGCCGGACAGTCCGTTCCACGCGATCGTGGTCGAGATAGAGAACGTCGTCCGGGCCGGCATCGAGCGCGGAGAGTTCCGCGAGGTTGGCGACGTGCACCTCGCCGTGGAACTGCTGTCCGGTGTCATGCGCGCGGGCGCCGAACGCATCGGCCGGGATCCGGCTGTCCTCGCGGCCACGGTCCGCGCGGCGCGGGAGGTCATCCTCGCGTCCTTGGCCCCCTGATCGGCGGAGCCGTACGCAGGTTCTCGACCCCGTCACCCTCATCGCTGGGCGCGACCCCGAGATACCCGGCCAGAGCGCTCAGATCCTCGGCCACGGTGACCGATGTCTCCGCGCGGACCCACCACACGATGCGGCGCACCCGGGCGGTGAAGCAACGGTGGGCGAACTCTCGTGCGACGCTGCCCTTCCCCACGCCACAAAGTCTCACCCTGCCGGCGAAGGTCACGTCGCGCAGCGGCAGCCGCCGGAACAGCCTCCACAATGGGATCCCAAAGCCAGCGAAACCACACAACCGCAAAGCCCACCGCAACCAACACGCCCACCGCAACCAAAGCCCACCGCGACCAACACGCCCACCGCAACCACAAAGCCCACCGCGACCAACACGCCCACCGCAACCACAAAGCCCACCGCGACCAACACGCCCACCGCAACCACTACAGCGCGGGGCGTCCGGGGGCTCGGCCCCCGGAGCAGAAATGACGAGTGCCCCCGGTCCGCGCTTTCCGCGGACAGGAGGCACTCAGGTACTCGTGGAGCTGTGGGGATTTGAACCCCAGACCCCCTCGATGCGAACGAGGTGCGCTACCAGACTGCGCCACAGCCCCCCGGCCCCGTAGGACCGCAGCAAGGCTAACAGGTTCGCCCGGCCGGCCGCGAATCACCCTCCCGGCGCGCCGCCGGAGATCATTTCAGGCCTCGGCCGCCAGCCTCGTACGGCCTGCCGCGCAGTCCGCCGCCCCGGCGGTAGGACACCGAGCCGCCGTTGACCGCCGCCGGCAGGTCGGACGGGTCGCGGTCCAGGCCCATCGCTGCCCGTCGGACCGCTTCTTTCTGGGCCGCCAGTCTGCGCTGTGCCTCCCTGCGCGCCGCCGCCCGTCGCGCCTGTTCCCGGCGTACCTCTGCCTGCCTTGCGGCCAGCCAGGCCGCTTCCCGGGCCTCGACGCGGCGCCGGTGCCTGTCCGCGATCGCCCGGTTGCGCAGGTATACCAGGTAGACCGCGAGCAGGGTGCCGGTCACCGCGAAGCTGATCCAGAAGCCCGGGCCGACCGCCAGGACGCCGACCAGTTCGATCACGTTGAGCAGCAGCAGCGCCGCGAAGACCCGCCGGCGGCGGACGACCGCCGGGGTCTGGCGGCGGGCCGGGGGTCGCCGGGCCGGGCGGCGGGCCGGCACCAGGCGCAGTCTGCGCGCCGGGGGCACCGACACGGGGGTGGCCGAGACCGGGGCTGGATCACCCGTTAGGGTCCGCGACGTAACCACATACTGGCGTCCGAGGTTGACCGGTCGGCGTCCGGGCACAGTGCGGAGCCGACGGCGGCGCTGCAGCACCCGAGCCGTCGACGACGCCCGCTCCGCGGCCAGGCGCTCGGTGGCGTCGTATCGGCGCACGAGCGCCGGTGCGAGGGCGAGCAGCCCGGCCGCGGCGAGGACGGCGAGGAGCACCGAGGTCGGCACCCTCACCCCTTCCGTCAGCCTCGACCGGTGCCCGGGCCGGACAGCTCCGGGCACGAGGAAGTCCCAATCTCCCCGAGGCTACGGGCGGGAGCTGCGGATATCGCCGCGCCGCGCCGGGAACGTACCGTCCTGATGATCAATTCCGCGGATCCGGCTCCGGAACGCGGCGGATGGGACGGGTTACTTTGCGTTGGCGCGCAGCCGGCGCCAGCGGGCCACCAGACCGCCTTCGGCCGAGACCTCTTCGCTTGTCATCGCGTAGCCGAGGTGGTCGCGCCAGGCACCGTCGATGTGCATGTAGCGCGGGTGGTAAGCCTCCTCGCGGAAGCCCAGCTTCTCCACCACGCGCCGGCTGGGGCCGTTCTCGGGCCGGATGTTGATCTCGACCCGGTGCAGTCCGCCGGCGCCGAACGCGTGGTCGACCGCCAGCGCCAGTGCCGTCGGGATCACCCCGCGGCCGGCCACCCGGGAGTCGACCCAGTAGCCGACGTACGCCGAACCGAACGCCCGCCGCACGATGCTGCCCAGGTTGATGTGCCCGACCAGCCGCTCGCTGCCGTCGTCCTCGCGCAGGCAGACGGCGAACGGCATGCTGTCGCCGCGCCGGGCGGCCCGCTTCATGTCGCGGTAGACGTACAGGTAGGCGCGGGTGGAATTCATCTCCGCCCACGGGCCAGGCGGGGCCGACTCCCACGGGCTCAGCCACTCCTGGTTGGCGATCCGGACCTCGGCCCACGCTCGTGCGTCGCTGCGACGGTACGGCCTGAGCAGCACAGGTCCGTCCGCCAGGACGGCAGGCCATCCGGGCGTGGACCCCAGCATCATCGCCTCCGGTCGAGCAACAACACGTCGACGGTCGACCCGGCTGCGGCCGAGGTGACCCGCTCACCCAGCACCAGCAGACCATTGGCTTCGGCAAGGCCGGAGAGAGTGTACGGCCCACCGGCGAGCGGCTGCACAGTGTAGCCGCCGCCGCGCCGCTCGGCGACGTGCGCGGGACGGAACTCACGCAGCCCACCGGGTGACGACACGGTCTCCAGCAGGTGGGCCTTGACGCTGGGCCGGAACACGGGCTCGGATCCGGCCAGCAGCTGGATGACGGGCCGGGCGAGCACCTCGAAGCCGATCAGGGCGGCACCCGGCTCGCCGGGCAGGCAGACGACCGGCACCTCTTCGCCGCCGACCGTGCCGAAGCCGAGGGTGGCGCCGGGGCTGAGGGCGACGTCGGTGAACTCCACCGTGCCCCGGCCGTGGTCGCGGCGGGACAGCACCCGGCGCAGCATGTCGCCCGGGCCGGTGCCCGTGCCGCCGGTCGTGATGATCAGGTCGGCCCGCAGGGTCTGGTCCTCCAGCAGCCCGCGCAGGCCCTCGGGGTCGTCGTCGCAGATCCCGATCCGGTACGCGAGCGCGCCGGCCTCGACGGCGGCGGCGGTGAGCGCGTGCGAGTTGGCGTCCACCACCTGACCGGGCTGGCTGGGCCGGCCGACGTCGACGAGTTCGTCCCCGGTGGCCACGACGACCACCCGCGGGCTGGGCCGGACGACGACGTGCCCGATCCCGGACGCCGCGAAGACCGCCACCATCGACGGTGTCACGTACGAGCCCGCGGACGCCAGCACCTGGCCGACGGGCAACTCGTCGCCCGCCCGCCGGACGCCGGAACCGCGCTTGGGCGCGTGCAGGATCTCCACGGCCGCCATGCCCTGGTCGGTCCAGTGCACCGGCACGACCACGTCGGCGCCGATCGGCAGCGGGGCGCCGGCCGCCACCGAGAAGCACGTGCCCGGGGTCAGCCGTACCGGTCGCCAGCTGGCCGCGCCCAGGTCGCCGACGACGTTGAGGCGAACCGGCCGCGGCCCACCCTCGAACGCCCCGAACGACGGGTGCGAGCCGATCCGCCCGGCCGAGGCCAGGTCCTCCCAGCGGGCCGCGTAGCCGTCGATGGCCGCCTGGTCGAAGGCCGGGTACGGGTGCGGGGCCAGCACGTCGTTGGCCAGGACGTTGCCGTGCGCCTGGGTCAGGTCGAGGTCGAGCGGAGGCAGCGCCCGCAACCTGCGCAGCACGCTGCCCAGGTATTCGGCGAGAGGCATCAGCTCGTTGGCGGCCGCCTCGGCATCGGCCGTAGCGGTCATCCCTTGGCACCGCCGGTGACGAACTCGGTCAGCCAGCTGCGGAACTCCTCGCCCAGGTCCGCCCGCTGGACCGCGATCTGCACGACGGCCTGCAGGTAGCCCAGGGGCATCCCGGTGTCGTAGCGGTGGCCGCGGTAGACGATGCCGTGCACCGGCGTACCGGAATCGAGCAGCGCCGCCATCGCGTCGGTGAGCTGGATCTCGCCGCCGCTGCCCGGCTTGGTGTTGTTGATCGCCTCGAAGATCGTGGCCGGCAGGATGTAGCGGCCCAGGACCGCGAGGTTGCTGGGCGCCTCGGCGGGGGGCGGCTTCTCCACCAGGCCGGTCACCTCGACGATGTCCTCGCCCAGGTCGGACGGCCGCACCGAGGCGATGCCGTAGCGGGACGTCTCCTCCGGCTTGACCTCCATGAAGGCCAGCACGATGCCGCCGGTCCGCGCCTGCAGGTCGAGCATCGCCGGCAGCAGCGGCTTGTCCTCCTCGACGAACTCGTCGCCGAGCAGCACCGCGAACGCGTTGTCACCGATGTGCGAGGCGGCGACGCCGACCGCGTGGCCGAGGCCGAGCGGCTCGCCCTGCCGGCAGGTGTAGATGTCGGCGAGCTCGCTGGTCCGGCGGACCGCGGCGAGCCGCTCGTAGTCGCCCTTCTCCTCCAGCCGGGCCTCCACGTCCGGGCGCCGGTCGAAGTGGTCGACCATCGACGTCTTGCCGCGCCCGGTGATCAGCAGGACATCGGTGATCCCCGCCGCGGCGGCCTCCTCCACGATGTACTGCAGGACCGGGCGGTCCACGACCGGCAGGAGCTCCTTGGGTACGGCCTTGGTGGCCGGCAGGAAACGCGTCGCGAGTCCGGCCGCCGGAATGACAGCCTTCACCGCTCGCCGGCCGCTCGCTTGGGCCTCTGTCGTCATCTGAGGGGTCACCGCACCTTCGCTCAGTTCGTGCCCGGACATGCCGCGAGACTATCGGCCACGGGCCTGCCGCGGCGGCTGTGGCCCGCCGGACGTGCCCGGCGCCGCGACGTCTGGACCCGCCGCATGATCAAAATGCCCTTCCGGTACGCCTGCCGAAACCACCGATTCGGTCACAGTCGACGCGGTCGCCGGTCGGGTCTCGGCCAGCCGGTAGGTGTCCCGTCCCGCATTCTTCGCGGCATAGAGCGCGTCATCAGCGGCATCGAGAACCTCCTGGGCGGTCGTGCCGTGCTCGGGGTAGACGGCGATGCCGATGGAGACGCTGATCGCGACCCGGTCGAGCGGCAGCCCGGTGGCCGCGTCCTGCCGGCGGGGATCGATCGGCACGGGGATCTCGCGGACCGCGGCGCAGAGCCGTTCGGCGACGATCACCCCGCCGTACGCGTCGGTCTCGGGCAGCAGCACCACGAACTCCTCGCCGCCCTGCCGGAACGCGACGTCGACCTCGCGCAGCCCGATCCGGATCCGCCGGGCGAACTCACCCAGCACCGTGTCACCGGCGGCGTGCCCGTACGTGTCGTTGACGTCCTTGAAGTGGTCCAGGTCGAGCACGAGCACGGTGAGCATCCGGCCGAACCGGCTGGCCCGTTCCACCTCGCGGCGCAGCGACTCGCGCAGGTAGCGGTAGTTCCACAGCCCGGTGAGCGGATCGGTGAGCGAGAGCCGCTGCGCCTCCTCGTGCACCCGCACGTTGTGCACGGCGACCCCGGCCTGCCCGGCGAAGGTCCGCAGGGTCAGCAGGTCGGCGTCGTCGAAGCCGTCGCTGCCCAGCCGGTCGTAGAGGGCCAGCACGCCGAGTGTGGCCGGCTGCCCGGCGACCAGGGCGCCGCCGGGGACGAGCGGATCGCCGACGATGGCCGGCGCGCAGATCGGCACGGCCACGTACGTCCGGCAGGCCGGCTCGTCGAGCATTCCCCCGCCGAGGCCGCAGCTGCCGCGCCGGGGTTCACCGCTGGTGGCGACCGCACCCAGGATGCCGGTGCCCAGCGGCACCCGCAGGGTGGGCAGCTCCGCCTCCGGCACGTCCCAGCGGCCGGTCAGGCCCT
Source organism: Actinoplanes sp. ATCC 53533 (assembly GCF_003947245.1). Taxonomy (NCBI): domain Bacteria; kingdom Bacillati; phylum Actinomycetota; class Actinomycetes; order Micromonosporales; family Micromonosporaceae; genus Actinoplanes; species Actinoplanes sp. ATCC 53533. The sequence continues at coordinate 7,899 of NZ_QHHV01000269.1, forward strand.
CCGCGCAGCGGGCCACGAGCCGGCCGTCACCGGCGTCGATCAGCAGCACGAGGCCGGCCCGGGCCCCGGTCGCCGACAGCGCGGTCTGCAGGATCACCTGCAGGATCCGGTGCAGGTCGTGGGTGCTGGACAGGGTGTCGCCGAGGATGGCGAGGTGGCCGCGGAGCTGGTCGCGGCTGGCGGTCAGCGCCTGGACGTAGGCCTGCAGCTCGCGGGTCATCCGGTTGAACGTGCCGGCGAGCCGGCCCAGCTCGTCGTCGCGGCCGACCGGCACCCGGGTGCCGAGCTCACCGTCGGCGACCTTGCCGACGGCCCAGACAAGCTCCTCCAGCGGCCGGGTGGTGGAGCGGGCGAGCCACCTGGCCACATACACCGCGACCCCGGCCACCAGGACGACGCCGACGAGCAGCAGCGCGTACAGGCCGAACGGGTCGGCCTGGGGCACCGACACCACGAGCGGCAGCGGCTGGCCCGGCTCGGCGGTTACCGCCCGCAGATAATGGTGGCCGCGCGCGGTGACGTGACCCGGCAGCGCGGCGGCCACGGCCCGGCTCACCTCGGCCGAGGAGGAGCTCAGGGCGGGGCCGGCGCCGGGACCGTCACTGGCCAGCAGCGTGACCTCGGCGCCACAGGAGGCCGCCAGCCGGGCGACGAATCCCGCGTCCAGCGTCTGGGTGGCGGCGACGGTGACGGCGCCCTGCCGGGCCCGGGCGACGATGGCGGTCACGCTGGCGCCGGCGGCGGGCGCCGCGCAGTCGCGCTGACCGCCCGGGTCGCTCGTGCCGATCCGGATCTCGGAGGCCAGGCCGCGCGTGACGAGCTGGTCCGCGGCGGGCCGCCGGGCTGCCTCGGGCAGCACGGCGACGGCATCCGCGGCGGCCTGCAGCTGCCGGCACATGGCACCGATGGCCGTGCGCACCGTCGTCGCGGCGTGATCGAGCCGCTCGACCGTCCGGTCCCGGCTCACCGTGGCGACGGTCATCCCGACGAAGAAGGACCCGAGCAGAACCGGACCGAGCACGACCACCAGAAAAGCAGTAGTGAGTCGGCCACGTAGAGTCACACGTCCTCCTGGAAGTGGCCTTCTTTGGAGCGATGCTGACATAGTGTGCACCGTTTGCCGGTTTCAAAAAGGGGGTGTTGCATGCCGGATTTCGCCAGTGGAGCGGAAAAATCAAGCTCCAGGAAGTTTGCTCTGCGCAATCGACTGCTTGCTGCGCGTAAATCATTGTCCCCGGAAGACCGTGCGAAGGCCGCGGCCGCGGTCCAAGCCGCCCTCAAAGATCTCGTACGCGCACAGTCCCCCACGATGATCGCGGGGTACGTGCCGCTGGGCACCGAGCCGGGCGGCGCGGATCTGCCCGCGATCCTGGGCGACCGGCTGATCCTCCCGGTGCTGCGACCGGACAACGACCTCGACTGGGTCCGCTACGAGGGCCCCGACACCCTGCGACCGGGCCCGCACGGCCTGCTGGAGCCGATCGGGCCCCGGCTCGGAGCGGACGCGGTGACCGAGGCCACGCTGCTGATCGTGCCCGCGCTCGCCGTCGACACCAGCGGCATCCGGATGGGGCGCGGCGGTGGCTCGTACGACCGGGTGCTGGCCCGGGTGGGGCAGGCGTATGCGGTGGCGCTGCTGCACGACGGCGAGCTGCTGCCCACGGTGCCGGCGGAGCCGCACGACCGCCGGGTGCACGCCGTGATCACACCGGCCGAGGGTCTCAGCGTGATCGCCGACTGGACGAAATAAACTCCGATGACGGAGCATTGGCACTCCTAGACGGCGAGTGCCAAGCCATCGAGTATCGCGGAGGACCAGTGCCCACGTACCAGTACGCCTGCACCCAGTGTGGTCAGCAGCTCGAGGCGGTGCAGTCCTTCTCCGACCCGGCGCTGACCGAGTGCCCGAATTGCGCCGGGAAGCTCCGCAAGGTCTTCAACTCGGTCGGCATCGTCTTCAAGGGCTCCGGGTTCTACCGAAACGACTCCCGCGCCGGAAACGTCAGCGCGGAGAAGGGCGCCCCGGCCGCCAACGAGAGCAAGTCGGACTCGACGCCCGCCACCACCTCCGCCTCGGCACCCGCGGCCGCCGGGTCGAGCTCCTCGGGCTCCGGCTCTTCCGGTTCCGGTTCTTCGGGCTCAGGCTCGTCCGGGTCGGGCTCGTCCGGGTCGGGTTCCGGCTCGTCCGGGTCGGGCTCCGGTTCCGGCTCGTCCGGCGCCAAGTCCTCGGGCTCCAAGTCCTCGGGCTCCAAGTCCTCGGGCTCCAGCTCGACGAAAGCGTCGTCCTCCTCGTAGCACCACCGGCCGCGAGCCGTGCGGTCCTCCACAGGCCGGGGTTGTCCACAGGGCAGCCCCGGAAGCCGTCGCGGGCCGCCTATCGTGCTGATCCCAGGCGCCCGTCCGACGGCGCCCCGGGAGGCTCGGGAGGCGGCGATGTGGGGCAGAGCCCGCCGGGAAGCGAGACTGGACCCGGTCCGCTGGCGCCGCCCGGGCCGGTCCACCCTGCTCCGGTCAGCGGTCGTGGCGGCCCTGGTGATGACGGCGGCCCTGGTGCTCTGGACGGGCCCCGAGGTCTGTGCGTCCCCGTGCCCCTCCGGCTCCGGGCCGGCCGACGCTCCCTCGCGCGCCGGGGAAGGCCGTGGCGGCCTCCCACCGGGCAGCTCAGCCAGCTTGCCACCGGACGGCTCGGCCAGCTTGCCACCGGACGGCTCGGCCGGCCTGCTACCGGACGGCTCGGCCGGCCTGCCACCGGACGGCTCGGCCGGGCTCCCACCGGACGGCTCGGCCGGGCTCCCATCGGATGTCGACCAGAGCGACCCTGCCGACGTCCCGCGGGCTGCCGAGCAGGCTCCATGGCGGCCCGCCGTGCCACCGGGCTCGGTCGGCGTGCCGATCCGCCTCGCCGAGCCCACCGCCCTGAGGCTGGTCCGCCCGGGTGACCACGTCGACGTGTTCCGGGTGCCCAGCACCGACGGCAGCCCACAGGCCATCGCCACGGCGGCGCTGGTCCTCGGTGTCACCGGTGCGGACGACCCCAGCGCCGGCGGCCTCCTGCTGGCCCTGACCCCCGCGGAGGCCCGGCGCACGGTGACGACACCCGGCGGCGGCTATGCGGTCCTGATCCGCCCCGACGGATAGGCCGGGCGCGTGGCTCAGCCCCAATGCGGCGGGCGGTCCTCCAGCAGGCGATCGTCGTTCGAATCATCGCCGCCGAAGCCCCAGCCCCGCTCCGTGTCGTCGCGGGTCTGCTCGGGCAGCAGCGGCGGCTCGTCGGCGTCGAAGTCCACGGTGCGCTCGGCGTCGGCATCGCGTTCCGGCTCGTCCAGGATGTCCACCCTATGAGGGTAGGCCGCGTCGCAGTGCGGTGCGGGACCCGATAGATGTAGCGTCGATGAACGTGAGCGCCCCGACCGGTTCCGACGACGACGCGTATTGGCAGCGCCCGAATGCCGAGCCGGAGCCCTTCGGCGCCGGCCGCCCGGTCCCGGCGCCCGATCCCGCACCCACCTACCAGGGACCGCCCCGCACGCCACGGCCGTCGCCGCACTGGCAGCCGCCGGTAGTGCGGCAGCCGCCACCGCCGCGCGCGATGCCCGCGCAGGACATGGACGCTCTGGACGAGTCCGAGGGCTCGGCCCGGACGGTGACCTACGGCATCGGTCTGGTCGCGGGCGCGATCGCCCTGATCCTGATGTGCCTGCTCTGCGCTCGCATCATCTTCTGAGCCCACCCGCGGCGGAAGGCTCGGGCCGGCGCGGGCACCCGCTCCGGCCACCACCCCACACGATGGCCGGAGCGGCGGCCCGTCAGGACGTCGTGCCCCACACCGCCTGGGCGCCGGTGTCGCCGGTCTTGAACACGTAATAGCCGGAAACCGCCGCGAGCGCCACCATGATCACAGTGAGTCCCAGCTCCGCCACTCGCGGCAGCCGGCGCTCCGAGCGGCGCAGGGTCAGGAAGACCATGATGAGCGTCACGGCGGCGAGGCCGAGCGAGAAATAGAGCGTCAGCGTGCCGAACCCCATGTGATCGTCGATCACCACCAGCGGCGGGCCGCTCAACCCGTCGGCCACCAGGCGCTCGCGCAGTTCCTCGCCCGACAGCTTGGCCACGAACGTCGTCGCCGGAGCGGCGATCGCCAGCAGCACCGCGGCCCAGCCGACCTTCGTCCGCCAACGGGGCACGACCGCATACGCGATGGCCACCAGCGCCAGCAGCGGCACGAAGACCACCGCCGCGTGGATCACGAGAGCGTGTACGGGCATGCCGTTGATCTGGTCGAACACGGCCACCTCCTCTTTGTCGCACGGGATCCGGTCAGCCAGACCAGAAATCTCTGACGACGCAAACATCCCCCTGTCTGCGCCTACGCGCAGTGGACCATTCCGGTTCACCTCCGCGCGCCCCGGTGTGGGGAAAATCCACGTTCTGGCCGATCATCAGGTTGAGCCGGCCCGGTTGCCGTGCTGTCATGGTGTGATGCCAACCGGTGAACAGCTGCTGCGGGCGACCGGGCTCCGGGTGACGCGGCCCCGGGTGGCGGTGCTCGACGTGCTGACTCAGGGCGGCCACCTCGAGGTCGAGGAGATCAGCCGACAGGTGCGGGAACGGCTCGACTCGGTGTCCACCCAGGCCGTCTACGACGTGCTGGGTGCGCTGTCCCGGGCCGGCCTGGCCCGGCGGATCGAGCCGGCGGGCAGCCCCGCGCGGTTCGAGGCGCGGGTCGGCGACAACCACCATCACATCGTCTGCCGCAGTTGCGGGACGATCGCGGACGTGGACTGCGCGGTCGGCGAGCGGCCCTGCCTGGACCCCGGTGGCGGGCACGGCTTCGAGGTCGACGAGGCCGAGATCACCTTTTGGGGCCTCTGCCCGGCGTGCCAGCGGGAACGCCGCGCGGATCGCGCTGTCTGAACCTGTTCAACTTTGCCGCTCCGCGTGGCAGGCTGCGGAGATGGACAGCAACCGGGACATGGGCCTCTTCGGCCCGGAGTCGGTCACGTGGAAGGTGCACAACGAGCCGATCGTGACCATGGGCGGCCTCCGCTCCCTCTACCTGCAGGCGCTGCACCCGCGGGCGGTGGCGGCGATCGTGCAGAACTCCGGCTACAAGTCGGACCCCTGGGGCCGCTTCATGAGAACCTCCGACTACGTCGGCACCGTCCTGTACGGCAGCACGGGCGAGGTCGAGCGGATCGCCAGCCGGATCCGCCGCATGCACTCGCGGTTGACGGCGACCGACCCGCGCACCGGCGAGCAGTTCCGCGTCGACGAGCCGGACCTGCTGCGCTGGGTGCACGTGACCGAGGTGGAGTCGTTCCTGACCACCGCCCGCCGCGCCGGACTGAGGCTGACCGACGACGAGGTCGACGGGTATTACACGGAGCAGCTCAAGGCCGCCGAGTTGGTCGGCCTGGACCCCGCGACAGTCCCGGGCACGGCGGCCGAGATGGCCGCCTACTACGAGGACATGCGCCCGCGACTGGGCATCACCCGCGAAGGCGCGGAGACGGCGCTCTTCCTCACCGTGCCACCGGTGCCCGGTTCCTGGGGCCTGGGCCGGGCGCTGCGGCTGGGGCTGAGCTTCGGCCCGCCGCGCTGGGCCTACCTCGGGATCGCCGGGACGGCGGTCGCGCTGCTGCCGGCCTGGGCTCGCAAGATGTACGGCGGGCTGGGCCTGCCCACCACCGACCTGTCCGCCGACCTCTCGGTGCGCGGCATGCGGCTGCTGATGGCCGCCGTCCCCGCGCGATACCGGATGCCGCCGATGCGGCAGGCCGCCCTGGACCGCGTCGGCCTGGCCTGACCACCAGGCTAAGCCCGACGACCAGACCAAGCGACCAAGCCAGGCCTGGCCTGGCATGAAACGACCACCCAGGCCCGACGACCTGGCCAGGCCCGACGACTTGGCCAGACCCGACAACCTGGCCAGACCCGACAACCTGGCCAGACCCGACAACCTGGCCAGACCCGACAACCTGGCCTGGCATAACGACCTGGCCTGGCATAACGACCGGGCCGAGCCTGACTACGGGCCTTGCCTGGCGACCGGGCCTGACCTCACGACCGCTCCAGATGCTCGACCGCCGACCACGGCTCCTTGGCCTGCGCCTCCTGCCCCGCCGGGCACGTGCGCCGGAAATCACACCAGCCGCAGAGGCTGCCCGGATTGGTGGGGAACTCCGCATCCGGGTCGGCACCGGCGGCGACGGCCTTCTCCGCCGCCATGATGTCGCGCGCCGTGTCCTCGGCCCGGGCCACCTGCCGGGCCAGCGACTCCTCGGTGTGCTCGTGCACCGCGACCGTGCCCGTCGGCAGGTGGTGCAGCTCGACCCGGTGACACGGGCGGCGGAACACCCGCTGCGCCGCGTACGCATACAGCGCCAGGGCCTGTGACCCGCGGGCGTCGTCGGCGTCAAGGCCGGACCGGCCGGTCTTGTAGTCGACGATGACCGCCTCCGCCCCCTGCTCGCCCGGCCGGGAGTCGATGCGGTCGGCCCGGCCGTTGAAGGCCAGCACCGCCGTCTTCGTCGCCACCACCCGCTCCACGCCCAGCGGCTCGTCCTGCGGGTCGAGGCCGGTCACATAGGTCTCGAGCCAGCCGAGAGCCTTGCGGTAGGCGATCCGCTCCTGCTCCACGTCGCGGTAGCCCTCGCGGACCCAGCTCGATTTGAGCAGCGCGGGCAGCGACTCGGGGACCCGGCGTTCGGGCGACACCGCATACCAGTTCTTCAGGGCCGTGTGCACGCTGGCGCCCAGGGAGTTGTGCGCCCAGGGCGGCCCCTTCGACGGGGATGGTCGGTCCACGTATGTGTAGCGGTAGCGCCGTGGGCAGTCCGCGTAGGAGCCGAGCTTGCTCGGCGTGCAGACGAAGAGTCGCTCGGGCATGCCGGCGAAGCCCAACTGCTCGGGCACCGCGGCCGATCGGGGGGAGGTCCTGGGCACCTCGTAATCCTGCCAGCACCCTCCGACAAGAATCAGGCCGCGGCGGTGTACAACTCCACGAAGGCCGCCACCGCGTCGGCGATGAGCTGCACCGCGATGGCCGCCAGCAGCAGGCCGGCGATCCGGGTGAGCACCTCGATGCCGCCGGGGCGCAGCAGCTTGACGATGCCGCCGGAGAACCGCAGCACCAGCCAGACCGTGATCATGACGGCGAGGATGCCGAGTCCGATCACCGTGTAGTCGGTCAGCCCGTCCGCGCGCTGCACGAACAGCATGGTCGCGACGATCGCGCCCGGGCCGGCCAGCAACGGCGTGCCGAGCGGCACCAGCGCCACATTGGTCGTGCCGCCCTGCGCGGAGGGCTCGTCGGTCTTGCCGGTCAGCAGCTGCAGCGCGACCAGGACCAGCAGCAACCCGCCCGCACCCTGCAGCGCGGGCAACTGGACGTGCAGGTAGTCGAGCAGCGTCTGCCCGGCGACCGCGAAGATCACGATCACGCCGAGCGCCAGCAGCACGGCCTGCGTGCCCGCCCGCGCGCGTTCCTTGGCGGGCAGCGCCCCGGTCAGGGCCAGGAAGACCGGCACCATGCCCGGCGGGTCGACGATCACCAGGAGGGTCACGAAGACCTCGCCGAACAACTTCAGATTCACGGGATCAACTTAGGGGGCCGCGCGAACGGTTGCGCCGTACTGCGTCGACCGTCACCCCAGGACGGGCACTCCGCTCGCGGCGGCCACGAGCTGCTCGTACGCCCGGGGGTCGGTCGTGAACGCACCGAGCTGGACCGTCTTGTGTGTGCCGTGGAAGTCGGACGAGCCGGTGACGACCAGGCCGAGCTGCTCGGCCAGCGCCCGCACGTGCCCACGCTGCTCGACCGTGTGGTCCTCATGGTCGGCCTCCAGGCCGAACAGTCCCGCGGCGGCCAGCTCCACGATCAGCTTGTCCGGCACGATGCGGCCCCGGACAGTCGCGTTCGGATGGGCGAAGACCGGCACCCCGCCCGCGGCCAGCACCGTGCGCACCGCCTCGAAAACATCAAGATCGGCCTTGGGTACGAAGTATCGCGCGCCCAGCCAGCGGGAGGCGAAGGCCTCGTTGGTCGTGCGGACCAGCCCGGCCCGGATCAAGGCCTGGGCGATGTGCGGGCGGCCCACGGATCCGCCCGCCGCATAGCCGCTGACCTCGGGCCAGGTGATGTCGACACCGTCCGCGCGGAGCAGCTCGACGATCTTCTCCGCGCGTTGCTCACGATCGGTGCGCAGCCGGGCCAGGTCGGCCGCCAGCACCGGTTCCTCAGGGTCGAAGAGGTATGCGAGCAGGTGCAGCGGGATGGCCGGCTCCACTCCGTACCACCGGCAGGAGAGCTCGGCGCCGCGGACCAGAGTCAGCCCCGGCGGGCGCGCCGCCGCCGCTGCCGCCCAGCCACCCGTGGTGTCGTGATCCGTGATGGCCATCACGTCCAGGCCGGCCTCGGCGCCCGCGGCCACCAGCCCGGCCGGGGTCAGCGTGCCGTCACTGGCGGTCGAGTGGCAGTGCAGGTCGATTCTGGTCACCCGGAGACGCTACCCGGAGCCATCGCCGTGGATCACTGCGGCGCGTCGTCCGACGAACTCGCCTGGAATCAAGCGTCGTCGCCCGCGTCACCGTCTTTGCCCAGCCGGGCCTCGACAGCCTGCGGTTCGTACATCTCCTCGACGACGCGCAGATACAGCTCGTTGGGGTTGGGCAGGTGCTTGACCTCACGCAGCGCCTGGTCCTGGCCGGCCGACTCCAGCACGAACGTGCCGTAACTGAGCATGCGGCCCAGCGCGGACTGTTCGTATTTCATGTCGGTGACCCGCAGCAGCGGCATCATGGCGACCTTGCGGGTGATGATGCCGTTGACCACCATGACCCGCTTGTTGGTCAGGATGAAGCGATCGAAATACCAGTCGCCGACCTTCCAGGCGACCCAGCCCATCACCCCGAGCCAGACCAGCACGGCCGCGGTGACCAGGCCGTCGACGTCCTGCTGGGTCAGCCAGCCGGCGAGGTAACCGAGCAGCAGAGTGGAGCCGACGCCGACCAGCAGCGGCGTGGACAGATGGATCCAGTGCCTCTTCCACTCGCCGCGGTAGCGCTCGGTCGGGAACAGATAGCGGGAGACCAGCGTGGTCGGCTCGTCCTCCAGCGGCAGCACCCGGCGCGGTCCACCCGGGACGCCCGCGCCGTCACCACCGAGGCCCTGGAGCTCTTCCTCGGTGAAGATCGGGGCTTCGTATTCACCCGGATCGCGGTAGTCGTCGCGGGAGTCCGTCCCGTAGCCGGCGCTCGGCGAATAGCCAGCGTCAGGCGAGTAGCCAGG